>JBGSRG010000054.1:0-4848 GCA_041737685.1 Phycisphaerales bacterium
GCTGAGCCCAACTAGGAACCCCTCAACATTGTGCGGCCAGCGTTCCAGATTGCGAACCGCCGGGTCATCCTAGTTGCACGCGGCGGCGGCTTCAAGCAGTCGCTGGGCCTGAGCCAGTTCGGCCCTTTCGCGCGGGCCATCCCACACATTGATCGCATAGGCGACGCTATGGAAGCACGGATCACGCTCCGCGAGCGCGAGAAGGAGAGCAACGCTCGCTGCGGCGTCACTTGTGCGACCTTCGGCCTGCGCAACTGAGACTTCGGCGCTGAGAAGCCAACTGGGGATGCGGTCGTCCGCCGGATTGAGCCGCGCCGCTCGATCTAGATAGTGCCGCGCCAGCACCAGATGCTCATACACAACATCCTGACTCGGCGGATTCTCGGCGGCGGTCCACAGATGCGCGACGCCAAGCAGAAGTACGCCCCTCGCATCGTCGGGGAACTTCATCACATGGGAGCGGACGCCCTCCAGTGCCGCCTGGCGCCGATCGGGATGCCGATTCAGAGCGTCAAAGAACGCAGCCTCGAACGACGGTGGAGTGGTCGGCACCTCTGGGCTCGTGTGTGCAAGGATGAGTTCGGGCTGCTTGCCGTTGACAGCGGGCTCTGTGCTGGAGTCCGACGCGGGCGTGAGCAAGAGCATCGACGCATAGGCAGCCGCCATGCCGACCATAACAAGACACGCTGCCGCGGGAATGGTGCAACTCGGGCCTCGTGAGAGGATGACTCGCTTCATCGCCCGCCTCCGCGGTTCTGCTCGGAGGCGTTGGAGTTAGAGCGAGCCGTGAGTTCAAGTCGTTCGATCGTCCACCGGCATTGAACCTCAGCCCCGCCCATGAACCCGCTGATATCGAGGATGGTGAACATCCGCATCGCGGCGAGGTCAGCGCTCGCAGGCAGCGTGCGTCCCGCGTTCTGGAACGGATCAGGCTGAAGCCGCGAGAGATCAAAGCGCATCCAGCCCGAGGCGTCCTCGACGATGGCAGGCGCGTTCCACACGTTTCCCGCGGCATCGGTGAGGCAGAGTTGCGGGCGCAAGGCCGGTTGCGTCTTGATGGCCACGAGCAGCGCATCGCGCTCAGTCAACGCCTTGGGCTCGATCATGTACGCCACGCCGAAGGCCTTGCCGCGAGTGCGCGTGTAGGCGATCGTGGCGGCGTCCTCACCAAGGCCGACCTCAACGTCCGCGTGAATGGGATTGAGCAGAGCGCGGGCGCCCTCGCGAATCGGGAGAACGACAGTGGACGCGTGCGCTGCAGACGCGGCGGGCACGCTCGCCGGCGCGGGTGATGGCGCGGTCGATTGAACCGGGGCTGGCGCTTTGTCTCGACGCGAGCACCCCGCAACGCTCACAATGAGCGTCGCGGCGGCGAGAGCAAAGGACGCGGACGACGAAAGGGACACGGTCAATGAGCGAGTTCTACGGTTCATGCAAGTCTCCTTTTGAATGACTGATATGAACTTACGACAGATCTGGGAGTCCGCCAAGTGTCGTTGGTCACGTGCCGACCCATGACTTTCGGCAGGGGTCCAGGCCCGCTCACGCAGGCGCTTGCGTTTAGAATGTCGCCATGGAAGGTGATGCGCCCAAACCCGGTTGGCACGCGGCGGTGGCGGTGGTCGTCCTCGCTGCGGCGCCCACTCTCTGGGCGACCATTACCCGACTCGACGCGTTTGATCTGGGCCGGCTCACCGCCTGGTGGGCGTTCTACGGCGTTTACGTCGTCTCGTTCGCGGCGTGCGTGTGGTGGGCCATTCCGCGACGCGGGGTTCAAGCAGTCGCGGCATTGCTGGCGGTACAGACCCTCGCGGCGCTCGGGGCCAACTGGCTGATTCCAACGGTCATCCCGGGGGTTGCCACGGGCGGTGCGCTGCTCGTGGTTATCGCGTCGCAACTCTCTCGTCTACCCACGAAGGTCGCGACGCCTTGGGTTCTGGCGCAGCATGCGGCGCTGCTGGCGATCTATCTCAGTTCGTGGGCCACGTCGATGGCGGTGGTCGCCGGCATCGCGTTCTTAGTCTTCTCATTCGTCGTGCTCACGATGGAGCGTCTCATGCTGCGGGAGCGAGCGCTCCGGCTGCAACTTGCGCAAACGCTGGCGGAACTGACTGCTGCCCGGCAGAGCTTGGAAGCACGGGCTCGCGACGGAGAGCGTCTTCGCATCGCTCGCGATCTGCACGATCTGCTCGGGCATCACCTGGTCGCGCTCAGCCTGCAACTCCAGCTCGCCGAGCGCTGCGAACCCGAGCAGGCGCGGCGCACCATCGAGCGTGCATCGTCGTTGACGCGGCTCTTGCTGGGCGACCTGCGGGCCGTGGTCGCGGACCTGCGCGAGCAGACACCTGTTGACTTGCTCGCGGCGCTGGCATCCTTGCATGAGGGCGAAGGAACGCCGCGGGTCGTGGTGCGAGCCAACGGCAGGCAGCTGCCGCAGGACGGTGCCATCGCCGAAACGGTGCTTCGCGCGGCGCAGGAACTCGTCACCAACGCGCGCAAGCATGCACGCGCGCGGGAGATCGTCGTCGAAGTCAGTGATGGCGAACTGTGCGTTAGCGACGACGGGATTGGTGGCCCGATACTCGAGGGGACCGGTCTGCGGGGCCTTCGCGAGCGAGCGGAGTCCATCTGCGGTTCGTTGTTGGTCGAGCATCCCGACCGCGGCACGCGCGTGCATGTTCGCTTTCCAGTGGCCGAAGCACCAGAGGTGCGGTCATGATCACCTTGGGCGTCATCGATGACCAGGCACTCGTGCGACAGGGCCTGGTGGCGCTCCTGGCACACGCTCCGGACATCCGCGTTGCTTTCGACTCGGCGGGGGGGGAGGAAGCGATCCACCTTGCGGCGAAGCATCGGCCTGACGTGATCCTCATGGACCTGCGCATGCCGGAGTTCGATGGCGTCGCGCTGCTGGGCGAGTTTCGCGCCAAGGCATTGTCAAGCCGCGTGATCATTCTGACGACGTTTGATGACGACCAAGCGCTCCTGCAAGCTGCGGCTCTTGGCTCGCGGGGCTTCCTGCTGAAGGATGTGACACTCGATGCGCTGCTAGTCGGCATACGCCAGGTCGCTGCGGGTGGGACGCTTGTCCGTCCCGCGGTGACAACCCGTGTGAGCCAGGTGATCCGCGAGATGCGACGCGCGGAGGATTCGGCATCGAAGCGTCGTTCGCAGACTCACCTGACCGATCGCGAACTCGAGGTGCTGCGGATGCTCGCCGGAGGGTTCACAAACCGCGAGATCGGCACCGCACTGAACCTCGCGGAGGGCACCATCAAGAACCACGTATCGGCGGTTCTGCAAAAGTTGGATGTGCGAGATCGCACGCGCGCCGTCCTCAGGGCGGTCGATGATGGGTTGATTTAGTCGCGGAGAGCGCTCGATCAACCGCTTCTTGTGCTGGTTCCACAGTTGCGAGCGAAGGGTGGTTCAAATCCCGTCAACAGTCGGTCCGAAAGAGGCCGTGTTCTGCAGATCGGCAGACATTGATTGAACCAACCCGAAGGAGCGCAAACCCCTTCCCAGAAACGACAAAGTCCGATGTGCAGTCTTCTTTCTTGGTTGATCGACTCTGGTTGATGGGATGGCAAGGGGGAACAGGAGCGGCTCCGGGACAAAGGGCACGTCGGGAGCGGCGGCTGCCTCTGTGCTCCAGGAACATCTACTTCACGCCTTCCAGCCCGCCGTGCGCTGCGGGACGCGGACCGGGCGCATCCCAATAGAACCTCCTTTCCACCTCGGCAATCGGCAGGTCGTTGATGCTGGCCTCGCGCCGGCGCATGAGCCCCGCCTCGTCGAACTCCCAGAGTTCGTTGCCGTAGCTGCGGAACCACTGACCGGCGTCGTTGTGCCACTCGTACTGGAACCGGACGGCGATGTGGTTGTCCGTGAAAGCCCAGAGTTGCTTGATGAGCCGGTAGTCTTGCTCTCGCTCCCACTTGCCCCGGAGGAACGCCTTGATCTGGTCCCGGCCTTGGACGAACTCAGCGCGATTGCGCCATTGGCTTTCGAGCGAGTACGCCAACGACACGCGATCGGGGTCGCGGCTGTTCCACGCGTCCTCGGCCGCACGCACCTTACGGAGCGCCGACTCTCGCGTGAAAGGAGGCTTGTTGACGGCGGGCTGGGGCGTGGTAAGTGCGGACATTGGCGTACTCCAAGGGTAAGAGGTGTGATTCAAAGGCCTCTGGTCGCTCTCGCTACCAGAGGCGTGCTTCGGTGGAGGCAAGGCTCCCGGCCGCAGGCTTGCCGCTCGCTCCGACCAGACAGACAAACCACACCACGCTTATCCGTGGTAGCAGCGTTCCTTGGTGACTTTGCCGTTCTTCCACTCGGTGCGGACGACCTGCTCCAGGCTGATCGTGTCACCGGTCTTGAGCTTCACGCTCAACACCGCGTCGTAGAAGCTGACATCGCCGTCGACCGCGATGCTTCCGATCTTGTAGCTGACGAAGTCGACGATGCCGAGCGTTTCCCGGAACTTGGCGCTCCGGTCGATGCCCGCCTGCCTTCCGATGACCGGCGCGTCGTTGCCCTCTTGGGTGACGACATCGTCGGCGAAGTACTGCTGCTGGCCCTCGGTCATCTTGCCTTGCCGGAGCATGCCGAGCATTTCTGTGAGCGTGGAGCGTGTGTCCGGGTTCATGGTTGTTCTTCTCATGGATCGCGGGGTGGTCTCGCCGCGGACGGAACGCCCGTCACGCCCACGAGACAAGGTTGAAGGGGGAAATCTTCGAGGTTCGAGAACTCGGCGGCTCATTCCGTCGGGGCTCAGCGCGCTGAGGCGTGGTTGTGCGCCTCGACGCGGGGGAAGTCGACATCGACATCGAACGCCCGGTTGAAGAAGTT
>JBGSRG010000060.1:0-9538 GCA_041737685.1 Phycisphaerales bacterium
GTGCGGGGGGGCTCGAGCCTTCGGCACTCTCGGGCCGCACCGACTCATCTCGCAAGACCAGCACGTATCCCAGCGCGCTCTGCCCGATGCCCTGGCTTTCGACGGTCTGCGGCACTGCGGCGACCGAACGGATCGAGCCGAGCGGAACATGGCCCGGGCCGGTGCCGCGTGGCGGTAGATGAAACACGTGCGTGATCTGCTGGCGGTGGTCGCGGATGGCGATCCAGCCGTGGTCGAGTTCATCGGCCGCGATTGGCTCGGCAATCGGGGCGGCCTGATTGGAATTGGGTTCCGATTCGCTCGGCGTTGCAACTGTGATCGCGATTGTTGCAGGTCCGGCGGTAGCGCCATCACTCGTGCCCACACTGGCAGCGTCGAGGTCTGCCGGAATGGATACCGATGGCCCGGTCTGAGCGGGTGGCGGCTGAGCCTCGCTCGCGGCGGCGATTGAGCAGAACATGCTCAGCAAGAGCGCAACAATGCGAGATGCGGCCAATGGCAACATGCGGCGATCTTAGCGGCTACGCTGCATCTTGCCGTCGGCCGTGCCAAGGTTCATGGGCTTGGCATCCAGATCGATCAGATTCTCGGGGCTGACAGAGAACGTCCGCACGATGTCGTCGAATGAGAAGGCTCGCTCGCTGATCCGCTCGTCGGTAATGTCGCTCAGCCACAGCCGAATCTCGGCTTCAGAGCCGACGGGGTTAACGCTGACTCGCTGCGGCATTCTCGGGCGGTAACCAAAGTTCGGGCGATTCTTGATCTCCGCTCGCTCGTCGCCTTCGAGCTGTGCCACGGCCACGAGTTCACGCTGCTCGCTCCAAAGTTCGATGCGGACCGGGAACCAGTCCTTGGGGTCGACCCAGATTCGCTGAAAGCCTGATGTCCCCGCATTGGGCGTTGCATCAGTCCCAGTTCGGGACTGTGCACCACTGGCCAACTCTCCCCCCTGCGACTTTCGATCGACCGGAGTGCCTGCAACCGGGGGAGAGGCAGCGTTCGCCGCCGAGATCGTGCGTTCCGACCCTTCCACCACTTCGGCCAGACGAGCAAGGATGGGCGTGGTGATGCCCACCAGCGAGCGGTCCTTGCTCCACTCGGTCGCCCCGGACGAATCGGCATCGAGCCGCAGCACGCCGAGCATGCGGAGCAGATCCCAAGGCGCGATGTTCACACCCAGATTAGCCCGCGCTGTTACACCATCGGCCGTTCGCTTGCCGAACCAAACCGTCGGCTCATCCTGACGATCAAGCCACCAGTATCGATCGGCATCGCTGCCGAACCAGAAAACCGTTCGGCCCGCCTTGCCCAGCGTCAACGCGACGCGATCAGGCACGGCGAACTGCAGGGTTCCTTCTGGCTGCTCTTCTCGCAATTTGCCATCGGCGTCGGTGTAGCGCAAGCGAACGATCGCTCGGGCGCGGAGTCGCTCTACAAACGCCAGTCGCTGGTTGTACGCCTCGACCGCGGCGGCAAATGCTGGGGGGGCGGGGGCGAGGGGTGCCTTGATCACAACCTGCTCTCCGGCCCTTCCGCCGAGCTTCTGGTCGTCTGCGCAGCCGCTGAGCGCCGAAACTGAAGCGACCGCAGCAGAGAGCAAGAGCGAGAGTGTTCGTTGCGCGATGTGCGTGTCGCGGGTTGTCACGATGCTCGGCCCGATTCGACAGTGGGACCGGTGCTCTTGGTTGTTGAGCTAGCGCCCGCCAGGGCGCTCAGATCGCCGTTGAGCAATGCTTCGAGCATTTCTGCGGTTCTTGCGATCGACGACTCGTCGAGGCCGGGGTCATCGATCCGAATCGCGGTTCCCTCAGTCCCCGCCGCGGCCTGCTTTCGGATCCGCACGTTCATGCCGCCGCTGTTGCTCTTGTCGATCACCAGCAATCGCCTTCGGGCCAGAACCAGGGCGAGAACAAAGAGAAAGGCCCGCGACTCATGCGTGGCCGACTCTCGCCCCTCCTGAACGCTTTGCTCGAAAAGTTCGGTCAACGATGCGTCATCGAGCCAAACGCGTGGACGATGGCCGGCCTGTGAGACAACGCCCCGCCACATGCCCAGCACGATCAAAGATGAGCCATCGGCTCCAAGAATGTGCCGCGGCCGGCTCTGCCATCCGCCGGGGCTGAAGTCGAGCCGAAGCAACGACTCGGAGCCAGCCTCCTGCGCCAAAACCGCGACAAAGGCGTCCCCGGTCTGCAACTCTCTGCCTGTCGCGTGGCACACCCTCGCTGATGCACCCAGTGTATAGCCTGTACGAATCGGTCCACTCATTGCGGAAAGTGTACGTCGATGGGCAATGTCGGTTGTCTCGCTGGTGACTGAGTGGGATTATCAGCGGCTGGACTCACCCCCTTGTAAGTTAGGCTCTACCAAACGTACTCCAAACCATTCGCAGCACGCGGTTGATCTCCGCTATACTCGTCACGACGGCGAGGCCAAGTTGGACGGGTCTTCAGCGAGTTTCAACCGGTGAGATCGAGTCACTTTGCGCTTGCTTTGAACACACGAACAAACCTTCGGTGATGCGGTTTGGATCAGGTTTCTCTTTCCGGCATCCGCCAAGAACTCCCTCCGGCTTCGAGAATGATTGTTCCCGCCGGACCGATCGGCTCGAATGAACCTCATACGTATGGCAGGCACCCTTAGCATTCTTCCCGATCCCCCGCCGCCGCCGACACCCATCGGCCTGATCGCGGGCGGCGGTCGGTTGCCCATCGTCATCGCAGAGGGGCTGCGGCGGATCGGCCACCCAATCCACGCGCTGGGGCTTCGTAACCAGTATGACCCACAATTGCCCGCTCTCTGCGACTCGTTTCGCAGCGTTGGCGTGCTGCGGGTCGGCGGTTGGGGCAAGATTCTGAGCCAGATCGGTGTTCGGCACGCGATCATGGTCGGGAAGATTGACAAGGCCCGGTTCATGTATGACCCGTGGAGCTTGGTGCAGAACCTGCCCGACTACAAGACGCTCATCGCGTGGTACAAGCGCCTGCGCCACGACCGGCGATCGCATGCGATTCTGGCGGCGATTGCCGAAGAACTGGGACACTCCGGCGTGATGCTGTTGGATTCGACCTCACCGATTTCGAGTTCGCTCGCCGAGGCGGGCGTGATGACCCGCTGCCAGCCCACACAGGCGCACCGGGCCGACGTGCAGTTCACATGGCCTCTGCTATCGCAAACACTGCGGCTGGACATTGGCCAGGCCATGGCCGTTCGCAATCGTGACGTAATCGCCGTGGAAGCCGTTGAGGGCACCGACCGCATGATCGAGCGTGCGGGCGAGATCTCGCGTGCGGCTGGCTGGACATTGTGCAAGGGCGCTCGGGCCGGGCACGATCGACGGTCTGACGTGCCCACGGTCGGTGTACGCACCATCGAGAACCTCTATCGCCATGGTGGTCGGTGCTTGGCGCTCGCCGCGGGCGACGTGATCATGATCGACAAGCACGAGGTGCTGGATTTGGCCGATCGACTGGGCGTTGCCGTGATGGGTGTGCCCTCAGCGCAGGCCTGATCGTGGACCAAACGCCGCCGAGAACCGATTTCAGCCAGGGTGCCCGACGCTACGTCAGCCGTGGCGGGGTGAAGCTTGAACACGCGCTGCGAACCTTTGGCTTGGACGTCGGCGGGCTTGTTTG
This sequence comes from Phycisphaerales bacterium, assembly GCA_041737685.1. Lineage (GTDB taxonomy): Bacteria > Planctomycetota > Phycisphaerae > Phycisphaerales > UBA1924 > JAHBK01. The sequence goes on from JBGSRG010000060.1 coordinate 3,636, forward strand.
CGCCGACTTCGGGTGCAACGTGGGCGGATTCACAGATTGCCTGCTGCAGCACGGCGCGGCGAGCGTCTGCGCAGTAGACACCGGCTATGGCTCGCTGGCGTGGACACTGCGCAACGATCCGCGCGTGACAGTGATGGAGCGCACCAATGCGCTGCACGCCGAGCCAATCGCAGCGGGCGTGGACGTTGTGGTGATGGATATGGCATGGACGTCCCAGCGGCACTGCTTGCCCGCCGCGGTGAGGTGGTTGAGGCCGAACGCCGCCTCACGGATCGTCTAGCTGATCAAGCCGCACTATGAACTAGCGACGGATGAGAAGCATTTGCTTGTGAAGGGTGTGCTCCCGCCCGACCAATCGAGTCGAGTGGCACAACGAGCGTTCGAGTCGGCCCACGAGTTCGGGCTTGAAGCGTTACGACTGACACGCTCGCCGATTCTTGGCGGGAAGTCGAACGACCCTTCTCGCGGCAACACAGAGTTTCTGGGGCTGTACTCACTTCGGCAGTAAGAGCACGGGCGAATCCACTTCACATGAATTCGCTTCGCGCCTCAAACTCGCTGAGCGTGGCGACGCAACATGCGCTCGATGATCGGGGTGATCGCGCGTTGAAGCACAAACGCTCGGCCAGCGTCAGAACAAGTTCGACGGCTGGCCGGTGAAGACTTCGCCCGAGCCGAAATCAACGCCTTGCAGTCCGCCGCGCGTGTAGCGGTAATAGCCCCACACCTGTTCGGTTGCGGCACCGGTCTTGGTTGGTGCTTCCCAGCGGTCGGGCTTGTAGCTGAAGGCGTACGGCCCGCTTGCGGGCGATTTCGGGTTCCAGCCTCTGTTTGCCAGTTTGTTGTTCTTGTAGGCGACCGAGCCGTCGCAGAAGAGAAGATTGACCGATGCACCCTCGGAGGCAAAGTACCTCTGCTTTTTGCCCTCGTGCCGAGCGTGCCCTTCGTGGAGGAGAACCTTTTGGCCGGGGAACGTGACTTGAGACAGGAACGTCAGGCCCAAGTCCATCTGAGCGCTTGTTTCGTAGATGAAGTGGTTTCCCGGTGTGTTGCGGATTCGCCCTGAGACGCCAGTTCCGCCTGAAGCACGGATGTCGCGGCTCTGAAGGCGATCCCAAGCAGCGGTAACGGCCTCGTAACTGGAAGAGAACGCCCAACGAATGTTGCGGTTTCCCGGCGCGATGGGCGTTGTGGTTGCGGTTGGGTATGGCGCTGCGCCGCCCGCGGCGTAGTTGTCGATGTCTCTGGCCCACTCCAAACGCACGCGGTCATCAGGGCACGTATAGATCGGCTCGGGCAGCCGAATCGCGAGGTAGTCCATGAGCACGAAGTGACCGTAAAGAATCTGCGGCAGCAGCGAACTCTCGGCGTTCAACGGTCGCTGGGCTCTGCGTCGAAAGATATCGACGTACTGATTGCGCTGCGCCTGCATGTCGGACGTGGCGGTCATCAGGTCACCAAACTGCGTGGGCAGAGTCTGGCTTCCCTGGGTTCGATCCCACGAATAGTTGTAGATGTATTCCTTGAAGTCGTTGGCGTAGGACATCGTGCCGATGCCCATCTGCTTGAGATTCGACGAGCAGACGGTCAGCCGAGCCGTCTGACGCGCCTTGGCTAGCGTCGGCAGCAAGATGCCGACGAGGATCGCGATGATGGCGATGACCACAAGCAGTTCGATGAGAGTGAAAGCGGCGAGGGATCGCCGGGCCTTCGGCGTGGCCACGAGGTGGGACGATCGATCCAGCATGCAGCAAGCCTCCTGAGACTCTTCGATGCAGCGTGCCGCGATTGGGCGACGGGCGAAGCATCGACGCATCGGCACAATCACCGAACAAGCCTGAGTCTACATTGAAATCGACAGAACGCAAGGGCGCGCTCAGGCCCGCTCACCGACGAATCTCCGTCACCAGTCGGTCAAGCAGAGCGTTGGGCACAGGCACCGACAGTCCATACTGGCTGACTTTCCAACCCGCCTCGGTTCGTTCGGCAACGCCGACGCCCCGACACACGCCGTAGCGCTCTTGCGAGAGTGCCTCATCAAACCAGGCGACACCGGCCTGCGCGTCGATTCGAATGGCCCGGCGCGTGACCAGATACTTCCAACCACGCCCCTCGGCGAAGGATCGTCGGGCATAGTCGCGGAACTGCGGAATCGTCCATCGCTCGTCCGGATCGGTGCCCAGAAAGACCGCGTGCGGTGTATAGCAGCCGAAATAGGCCGCCTCGTCGGCGGTCGCCGCAGAGAGATGCAAACGATCCAGCAATGCCCAAACGTCTGCCTCAGCGCGCAGCCGCTCGGCGGAGTGGGATGCCCCGGCTTGGGGCGTCGGTGGGTTGGCTGTGGCGGTCGGCTGCTTCAGTGCGTCCTGATCTGAGGGAGACTGAGCTCGGGCCTTGGACGTCTTCTCAATCGAATCCAGAAGCCGCCTCGGCGACAGCGACTTGAGCATGTGTTCCTGGCCCGCGAGCACTTCCACCTCTGCAACGCCACCCGCAGTTCGCCAAGCATCGGAGGTGGCCTGTGTCCGCGTCTTCCAGGGTTCATCCTTCTCGCCGACGAACATGCGCAGTGGCACCGTTGGCGGCGACTCGAACTTCGTGTCGGGTTCGATGTAGCCGGGAAGCACCGTTACGGTCTCGCATCGCTCGGGCAAGAGCAGGGCCAGTTGAAGAATGGACCGTCCGCCAGCACTCACGCCGGCGAAATGAAACTTGCCGCCCTTCACCCGCACTCGCTGGCCAACTTCCATGAGCAATCGATCAAACTCGCGTGCGTTCCGCTCGCTCCACGGCTCTTCAGCCGGCGCAGCTGGGCAGACCACCGCCCAGCCGCGGCTTGCGAACACCGACTGCACGTAAGCGTCCCAGGCCGCATCAACCATCGCCTCGTCCTGCTTGCCCGGCGGCAAAAGGATGAGAACTGAGAACTCCTTGCTCTCATCGAAGCCGTCGGGCAGTTGCATTCGGTAAGCGATCGGCGTTTGCCAAGGTTCCGATGGGAGGGTGATCCATTCACCCTCGGGTCGACTCAGGAGGGCATCCATGGGCGTGTCCGTGCTGGCGAGTGAGGTGCCGCCGCCGCTGAAAAACGCCATGGCGAGAGCGATCAACAAAGCCGGGCCGGAAGGCATGGGGCGTTTCTCCGGGCATTCTGCCTCTGCGCGGTCGATTTGCGCAACCGTTCACTCGACCGCTCACGGAAGATTCTACCGAAACACGCAAACTGATGCAAGCTGTCCCACTGAGTGGAGGCCCTGGCAAGCCAGTTCTTGATCAGCGGGCCGGTGTGATCTGCGGCGACGCGCCAACACTGAAGCCGCTGCGCATTGAGCGACCTCGCCACGCTCGTACAAACATTCGCACATGTCTGCGCTGTTCCGAGGCCGTCGCTCGGCATTCACAGTTGGGGCTTGCCGCGTCGCGACTCACCCAAGTGCTGCTTACTTGCCCTTGGCGCTGGGCTTCGAGCCTTCTGTGTCGGGCTCAAGCTCGATGCTCGCCGAATTGATGCAATAACGCATGCCGGTGTTGGTCGGACCATCGTTGAACAGGTGCCCAAGGTGTCCGCCGCACTTGGCGCACGTGACTTCCGTTCGGACCATTCCGTGCGAACCGTCGACACTCTCGATGATCTTGCCCTGAGCGGCCACCTTGTCGAAACTGGGCCAGCCGCAGCCTGAATCAAACTTGGAATCCGAGACAAAGAGCACCTCGCCGCACCCGGCGCAGCGATACTCGCCGGGGGTCTTGGCGTCCCAGTACTTGCCGCTGAAGGCACGCTCGGTGCCCTTCTCGCGCAACACGTTGTACTGCAGTGGTGTCAGCAACTGCTTCCATTCCTCATCGGTACGAACAACCTGTTCCATGCTTGCGTTCTCCGTCTGGGCCAGCGGCGCTGCTCCGTTCTTTGGCGCGTTCGAGATCGAGCACGAGCCACGGTCGCACGCGCCCAACCCAGCGCTGAGAAGTGCCGCGCCGCACAGTGTCACGCCGCCCAAAAGCGCCCTTGACAATTTCGCTGAGTTATTGCCCTGTGAAACCTTCATCATTGTCCGTCACCCTCAGAATCCGTCGACTCCACGGTCCCAGCCGTGATTCAGTCCTTTCCGTCTCTTCCATTAGACGCCGACGGGGCCTGAAAGGTTCTTGTCGGCTGGGGCTTGTCGGGCCGCAAGAGTGCTTCGCGGCAGGCTGGGATCGATCGTCGCGTGCTCCGCGAGGCCGGCATCAACGTCTCACAATCGCACCAACGAGAAAGCGGCTGGGCAACATGGCCCAGCCGCTTCGAAGTGAAACGCAGCTACTCGAATCCGTTAGGGACGAATCTGACTTAGCGTGAGCGGCGACGACGCAGCAGCAGCAGGCCAGCACCGGCCAGGACAACCGAGCCTGGGGCCGGAATGACGATGTCCGCCGACGAAGTGAAGCTCGACGTTGTCGTGAAACCCGTCTGCGTCGGAGTAGGGTTCGCGAAACTGAACGCGAAGGCTTCGTTGGTGATGGACTGGATCGCGCCGAGCGCAGAGCCACTGAACGTGACACCGAAGCCGGTGAAATCGCTCGAACCGAGGCTGAGCGAGGCGGCCATCAACGCACCCGTGAAGTCGATCCGGAGGATCGGGCTTGCGGCCGAGTCAAAGAACTGCACGCTGCCAGCGCCGAACTGAACGAACGGCCCGATCACCAGCGACGCAACCAGCGGCGTAACGGTGAAAGTCGCGTCGGCAAAGTCTGGAGCGGGGATGCCCGGCGTCAGCAGATTCAGGCCCAGGCCGGCGTATCCGCCGGTCAGCGTCTGCGTGGTCGAGTTGTATTGGAACAACGATGGCGAGGGTCCGCTGGTGGGGTCGGCGAAGGTCGCGACCGTGGCACCTTGGGAAACGCCCGCCGCGGCGGCGAGGACCGCTGCGGAAACAATGGCACGAGTATGAAGCATCTTCTCTATCCTCCGAATCTGGGGTATATCCGTGTTCCTCCCCCCCATTGGCGAGAGTGATCACAGCCAACAATCATGCCACCCAGTTCTGGGGGTTCAAGTTTGTAAGGCGTTTCGCAACAAGGATTTAGAGTTACGACACGTTATGGGAGGCCCAGCGGTCCTAGAACAACACCCCAGCGTCCGCGTAACGGGTATTCACTGACGAAGTCGGGCGATATCGGACCCGCGTGTGAGCGATACCACTCGCCCACTCAGCCATTCAACGCCGGGTGCCTTCGAACACCGGGTACCTTCGGTGGATAGCACTGGACATTCATCAAGAAGGGATCCCGATGGCAGCACAACGCGTTTTGGTCACCGGCGGGTCGAGGGGACTGGGGTTCGAGTTCGCCAAGCAGTTCAGACAGATCGGCGCGGAGGTCATTGCCACGGTGCGCGACCCGAAGGATGCGCCCGCCGAACTCTCCAAGTTGGGGGTCGAGTTTCTACGGCTCGACGTTGACGAGCCAGACCAGATTGAACGGTTGGCGACCGAAGTGACGGCACGCGGCGGGCTCGACCTGTTGATCAACAATGCGGGTGTAATGGCTGAAGACTCGACGATCGAAAAGCTCAACGCCAATGACTTTCAGAGCGTATTTTTGACCAACGTCGTCGGTCCGGCGCTCGCGTTCCGGGCGCTTTTGCCCGCACTGCGGGCGGGCAAAGACAAGGCGGTCTGGAACATCTCCTCGCAGTTAGGCTCGATTACGAGTGCGGCAGAGGGCTTCTCCTACGCCTATTCCACGAGCAAAGCGGCGCTGAACATGCTCACAGCCCGGCTCGCGAAAGACTTGGCTCCAGAGGGCTTCACGATCGTGGCGTTTCATCCCGGCTGGAACCGGACGGATATGGGAGGCAGCAACGCCACGCTCGACCCCGCCGAATCCGTAGCGAAGTTGATCGCCACCGGCAAGCGGCTCGG
>JBGSRG010000096.1:0-1843 GCA_041737685.1 Phycisphaerales bacterium
GCCCTCAGAGACGCTCAACCCGCACGCCAAGCCCGCAAGCGCCGCCACCGCCAACGCCCCGACGCGTACCCATCCGCCACCAACTCCGCGACCGCGCAGAACCGATGCGCGGGCGCGCTCCACAATCCCCGCTCGGTCTCCTCGATCGCCATAGTCTTCCATTCGTCGATCACTCATTCGGGCTGTTGCTCCGCGAGCCGGCGGTAGTAAGACTCCGTCGCTCGCTCCCATGTTGTGCTGAATCGGTCGCCCGCGCCCTGCAGAAGCATGTCGCGGATGCGAGCGGGCAGGCTGCCCCACGCCGCCGGCGCACTCTCAAGCGAAGGCCGCAACGCCCCCTCCTGTAGCGGCGGCGGATCACTCATCCCGTTGCTCTCGTTCCCACGCTGCGTGCTCTGTGAAGACTGCTGTTGCTGCTTGCCCGCCTGCTCGCTGTTGCGAGGGTCTTCTCGCTTCTGCTGCGACGAACTCGACGAACTCTGCTGCTGTTGCTGCTGGCTGTTCTGTTCCAGCTGCGAGATCAGTTCGTCCAACTTGCGCAGCACGTCCTCTTGCACACGCTGAGTCCCAAGCCCCGAATCCCGCCTTTCCTGCAGCCGCTCGGCGGCATCGCCCATCAGCGTGATCGCCTGCTTGAAGGCATCGCCCAGCTCCTGCGCGCTCAGCCGGCGCTGCAACTCCTTCTCCGTCTCAGCCACCGTGCTCCCGCCCGCGCCCCGTGGCTTGGTCGTTGCTGGCAAGCCCAACAACTCATCAAGATTCGGCAAGCCGGGATCAGAAACCGGCATGTCAGGATCGCTCTCCATCTTCGCCGAACTCGCCGCAGGCTCGGCCGCCGTGACCGGTGGAGTTGGTGTCGTTGTCGCCGGATCATCATCACGCGCCATCGCCCACGGCATCGTCAGCGCCATCGACGGCTCGGCAATCACTAACCCCAACACCAGCGCGCCCCACGCTCGCACACGCGCTGCTCGGTTCACTCGCGGCTTGCTCTTTGCCAATCGCATCACTGCACACCTCCCCCAGGCCCACCAACCGGACCATCATCAGGCCCACTCCGACTACCGGGCCCACCCGGCTGGCCATCTGCTCCTCCAGGCTCAACGCGATTCCCACCGCTCCTCGACACTCGCTCCAACAGCGCACGGGCCTGCTCAACCAGATCACGCTGCAAGCGGCCAATCTCCTCGACCATCGCCGGATCATCCGCCGCCAACCCCGCCTCCTCAACCACGCGCGTCTGCGACAGCGCTTCCTCCTGCAACGACCGAAGCAGTTTCAGTTCCGCCGCTGGCGGAAACAGCCCGCCGCCCTGACCAGAGCCTTGCCCGCCGCCCCCCTGCGCTTGCTCGTTCTCACGGAACGGATCATCCTTCTTCTTTGATTCGTCCATCGCATCGAGCAGACTCTGCAACACCCGCACACTCGAAGTCTGCCGACGTTGCACGTCCGCCGTGGCCGTTCCCTCGAGCAGCACCCCCGCCGCACGATTCATCAGTTCATCCAACCGTTGATGGGCAAAGTTAAAGACCTTCGCATCGCGAAGTTCCTGCGTCTGATCGCGAATCTTCTCAAGGTCCAGCCGCAGCGATTCCTGATCCTGCCCAAGCAACCGCGCCGAGTTCCGCGTGCGACGACTCACCTCCTGACCAACCAGCGGCGCCGTCGCGTCGCGCAACGCCACCTGCCGCTCCAGCGTCTGCCCATAGGCCTTGCGGAGTTCGCTCTTGGCCCGTGCCTCTTCGCGATCCTGCGCCTGATCATCCGTCCGCTGCGCCAGCGTCAAGGCCTCCTGCAACGCTCGCAACGCAGCCTCTTCCTGATCGCGCGCCTCATCAGCGCT
>JBGSRG010000110.1:0-1581 GCA_041737685.1 Phycisphaerales bacterium
ATAGCCGCCGACGGGAATCAATGGATCAACAGCGCAAAAATCTGCGGAAATGCCCTCGAGCGAGTGGTCGCCGTCCAGATACGCCAGTTCAACCGAGCCGGCCGACGGTGCCAATCGCCGGATGCCCGGCCCGCTGTTCTCAGTGTGAATCGTGACGACCCCTGCAAGCCCAGCACTGGTCACGCGCCGTTCGACTTGCGCTGCTTGATCCCGGTACAGCGGTCGATCGCGCAGCGGCGAGCCTTCCGGAAGCTGAAACAGGTCAAACGTGTGCAACCGGCCCTTGCCAACAGCCTGCAGAGCCGCCGCCATCCAGATCGTGCTTGCACCGTGACACGTCCCAGTCTCCACGATCGTGTCTGGCCTGATGTTCCGCACCAGCGCGTGCAGCAGCAGACCGGTCTCGGGCGAAACCGATCCGGGCCAGGCGTGCGGCCTTTCATAGAGCGCTCGGAGTTCAGACCACCACGCAGAGTCAGATGCATTCAGTAGGTCGGCGGGTAAGACCCAGCCGCCCCGCACGCGCTCGCCTTGGGGAAAGAAGATTCGCCCGGCTTGCACGCCATCCCGATGAGCGTCAGACATGGGAGTGTCGGGCCAGTCCGGCGCACGCTCTGGTCGCCCCCCCTCGATCGCCACAACCTGCACGCCCAACGGCGCCAGCACGCGATTCACGGCCACTCTGCAGGTTCGAGTTATCGCGCTCATGTGGTCGAGTGTACCGCCTGGACTTGGCTCAACTTGCGTTGGTTCACTAACCCCCACGAATCTCAGCGCAGCGAAACGCCCGGATCAGCGGGGAGCCGATCCGGGCGTGCACAGCAACGCAAGGAGCCAGAGTGGGTGTGGTGTGGGCCCGAGCGTGAGGGATGGTCGATCCGAGGCCGAGTCTGCCTTGTGCAGATCAGTCGTACAGGCTTGAGCTCTCGGGTAGTTTCGCGTTCTCTAGGCTGATCGTGGTCTCAATCCGGAAGTTCGACTGCGTGCGGTGGCGCTCGGCGAAGAAGAACTTCAGCGAGTACTTCTTGCCGTCCTCAAGCCAGGGCAGATGGTCGAGATTGACCGTCTGATTGATGGCCGAGTGGACGCCACCGATGTCGATGACGCACTTGCCGTCGACAAACACGAACACGTCGTCGTCGCCGATGAAGGTGAACGTCTGGCTCGTGCCCTGCTTGTAGGTGAACTTGGTGTCCAACTCAAAGGTGAAGTGGAAGTTGGTGTTGGGGGTCGAACCGCCCGAGTTGCCCCAGAGTTCGCCGTTGATCGGGAAGAACCCGCCGCGAGCTTTGTAGAAGGTGTCGTCCTTGTCGTTGAAGGCGTAGACGTTGGTGCCGGCCTTGCGCACCATCGTCAGTGACAGCGGACGCGAGAGCGAGACGCCGGGCGTATCGCGGAACCACTGTGCAAACGACGCGGCGGAGGTCATGGCGCCGCCTTCCTGCGTCTCCACTGCACCGGCCGAGCCGCCGCGATTGCCAAAGTGGGCACGGGGCGGGGCGACCTGCTTGCCCGAGCCGTCCTTCCACTGGCCCGTCACCTTCTTACCCGTCGATGCCATGACGGGCTTGCCGTCGGCGT
>JBGSRG010000359.1:0-5468 GCA_041737685.1 Phycisphaerales bacterium
CACACGCTCCGGCATCGCCGCTTACTCAGCCCCCCACACTCCCGACAACAACGATCGGTCAAAGACGGCTCGATCACCTAAGCCGCCAGACCCAACCGGCAACACACCAACAAAGGCAACTTTGCGCACGCTGTTCCGTTCTTTCCGCCAACCCCACGCACGCGGACGCCTCTTCCTTGTGGCCTACCTGTTGCTGCTGGGCGCTTCGCACCTCTGGCGCGGTTGGTCTGACGTGTTTGGACCGACACCGAGCACTGAGCAAGTGCTGCAATCAGACACAATCGATCCCGCCGCCGCCTACGCACCGGTCTTGCCCTTCGTCGAGTTTCCCACGATCGACACGCTCGGCAAGATGCACAAGATCGGTGAGCATGAACCTTCTCGCCGCTGGCCGCGGCAGTCGCGGTTCGCCTATCACCACTGGCCCTGCGCGGGCTTGCAAGACACCAGCGGCAACACCCGCACGCGCCCAATCGACGACCCATCGCTCGCTTCGCCAGCTCTGCCCATCCTCTATCTGCACGGTGCGCCCGGACTTGGTTCAAATGCCCAGACCCTCGCCGGTCACCTGAACACGCTTGGCTACACCGTCTATTCGCCAGACTTGCTCGGCTTTGGCCAGACGACCAACCACCCCCCCGACTGCTCAATCAAGGCCAACGCGCTGGCCTGCCTGAGACTCATGGACGCCAAAGGCATTGCGGGCGTCCATCTGATCGGCCACTCACAGGGCGGCGGCGTGGCAATCGAACTGGCAAACATGGCACCAGAGCGCGTGCTCAGCGTAACGCTGCTCGCGGCGATCGGCGGTCAGAGCACCGAAGGCTCAGGGTCGCACCTCTTCGAGCACGCCCGCTACCGCATCGGCGGAAGTGCGCTCTGGTTCGTCCGCAACACCGTCCCGCATTTCGGCCTCATTCGCACGCCGCCGCGTGGCTTTCTTCGGTACTTTGCAGACACCGACCAGCGCCCCCTCGATGCGATGACCGCGCAGATGCGCATGCCCGTTCTCGTGCTGCACGGGCGCTACGACTTTCTCGTGCCGCCCTGGGCGGCCGAGCGCCAAGCCGCCCTGCTGCCAAGCGCCTCGGGCCACATCGTCATGACCGGGTACTCGCACTTCATACCCTTCATCGACCAGCAGGCACGCGACGCGGCGGGCTGGATCGACCGCATCTGCCGCGAAGGCCTCAAACGTGCAGAGCCAGCCGAAGCGGAACAACCAAGCATCGATCCATGGCCGTTCGATACCAACTTTGCGCCAGTACCAGCGCCCTTTGATCGACTGCTCCAGTCGGCCTTCGGCCTCATCCACTTCAACGTTCTGCTCACGATCGGCATGATCGGTCTCAGCACGTCTTTGTGGCCGCGCGGGACGCTGGCGCTGCTGTCGGCACTCATGGGGTGCCTCACCATCGACTACGCCGTGGCGCTGCTGGGCATGACGCTGGGCTGTGTGCTGGTCGGCGGTCGGGGGTGGCGTGATCCCGCTTCCAACATTCGTCAGGCCTGGATTGATCCGCTGGGTGTGCTTCCGGCTGTGCTGCTCGCCGACGCTCCTCGAAGCGAGATCACTGGCAGATCCGAGCGTGTGACCGCCGCGTTTCACGCCGCAAAGCAGTGGGCCTGGAGATTGCTCAAGCTCGCGATGCGACTCACGCTGCTAGGTGTCATGGGCATGGCCGTGTTCATGTCCGTGGCGGCGCCCTTCGAGTTTCCATGGGGCTGGTGGTCAATCGCGGTTGGTCTGCTGTGTGTCATGGCCGTGACATGGGTGGTTGATCACCTGCTCACGCGCACCGGCCGTCGACTCATGATCGCACAACTCATCCGCTGGTCACGCTACGAGTTCTGGCCAACGTGGCTGTTCTACATCCCGCTCTACTTCCACTGCCTCCGACGCGCAATCCCGACCGGACACCCGCTCACGTTCACGTCGTGCAACCCCGGCATCTCGCACGGCGGCGGGTTTATCGGCGAGTCCAAGATCGATCTCTATCAGAAGATGACCGCGTCCGCCGAGTGCGATCCGATGCGCTCGCCCGCGGCGGCGGTCTCTCCAACATTCCTGATCGCCGCCTTGCAAGACCAACAGAACCTGAGCGGGCCAGACAGGAACGGGCAGTTTCAAAACGGAATCGACGCCGCCACCCGGCTCAAGGCTTTCGAGTCGTTACTCGCTGGGCGCGCTGAGACACTCCAGTATCCACTGGTCATCAAGCCCGACAGCGCCCAGCGCGGATTCGGATTCAAGGTTGTGCGAAGCATCGAAGACGCCCGTGCCTACTTCCGCGGCATGCACGACAGCGCCGTGGTGCAGCCCTTTCATCCCGGCCCTCACGAGGTCGGCATTCTTTGGACTCGCCAGTCCGGCATTTTCTCCATCACGCTCAAAGAGCCGCCCGTGATCATTGGTAACGGCAAAGAGACACTGGCCGACCTGATCCTGACTCATCCGCGCTATCGCCTGCAAGCCAGGACCTTTCTCGCCCGTCACCGTGCAGACCTTCGCCGCGCGCCCAAGGCTGGCGAGCGTGTAACTCTCGCGGTCGCGGGAAATCACTGCCAAGGCTCGCTCTTTCGCGACGGCACGCAACTGGCCACGCCGGCACTCAACGCATCGATCGATGCGCTCTGCCAACGCTTTGGTTCGTCCAGCGACCAAAGCGATGGCCAAAGAGGCGGCCAGATCGCCGACAGCAACCTGCTCGACTTCGCCCGGCTCGACGTCCGATGTCGATCACTCGACCAACTCGCGGCGGGTCAACTCGATCCGTGGTCCATCGTCGAACTCAACGGCACGTCATCGGAATCGACTAACATCTACGACCCCGACAGGTCACTGGTCTGGGCCTATGGACGGCTCTTTGCCCAGTGGGATCTGCTCTATGCAATCGGACATCGCCGCGCCAAAGCCGGCCATCGCCCGATGCGAGTCCTGGCGCTCTTTGCCCTGCTCTGGCGCTTCTATCGACACCGCACCGGCTCATCGCTTGCCGATTGAGCTTGCGCCGCGAGATGCTTCCGCCCTCACGCCGCGAGCACACGCATCGTCTTAACGAGCGTCTCCACCTCGTCGTCGGGCGTTTCTTCCAGCCCGAGCAATCGCCGAATGGAGTAGGCCGACTCGTTCCGAGGTCGGACCACGAAACTCATCAGCCGCTCGCCGCCGGGGCTGGAGATGTACGCGACGACTTCGCCCGGTTTGCCCGGCTCGATATCAAAGTGCAGACCGTCGATGATGAGCCGTTCCGGCCCGCCGCGCTCTTCTACGCGGTTGGATCGGGTCATCTGCTCGTCCATCATCTCGACCAACTGCAACTGCACAGCGTCCACCGCATCGTCCAGCGGTGCGGTCGTCTGCTCCGGCCCCTCGCAGTACAGCCCAATCGTCGCGCAGAACTCGTCCTTGGCGGCCTGCACCACACGATCAAGCCCGCCCGGGCCTAACTCGAAAAGCCGGCCAGCGGTCGAAGGCGCAGGCGAGACCTTTGGCCCCTCGTGAGGACGATCGCCCAGTTGAATCGCACCGGCGTAAAAAGCAACACGGTGCAGCAGCGTGGCCGGGTCCTGAGTGCGCCCAACCGACGGCGGCGTGTGGTGCCACATGACCGGCCGCGCAAGCAGAGCGGGCATCCGCCAACGGCGCATCAGAGCCTCTCCCACATCAACATGCGTGAACGGCAACTGCTCAAACTCACACGCGAAGAGTTTGGCGGGTGTCGGGCACGATTCGTGCAGGCTCAGATACTCGTCGCCCACCAATCGCGGCATCAACGCCGCACCGCAGTCCAGCATCAGACCCACGATGTACGCCTCGCTGGTCAGCGACGGGCAGTTCTCTTTGGCCAGCGCCTGGGCCAGCGCTGCGCGATAAACGCTCTGTGTCCAGATCTTGCGGCCTAGTTCTTGCGACGCGGCACCCAGCAGCGAACGGCTGATGTAAAAGCCCAGCGTCACGGCCTTGGTGCGCTCAATCCCCAGAATCACCAACGCCCGCTCCAGCCGCGTTACTTCCGTGCGCTGCGCGTAAAACGCGGAGTTCGCCAGTCGGAGAATGCGCCCGGTCATGGCCCAGTCGTTGCGAATGACCTGAACATAGTCCTTGATCTGCGCGGCGTTGTCGGTCGAGAGTTCCAGCAGCCGCAGCGCCACCTTCGGCTGGGTCTCCACCCCGCACTGCGAAAGCAGTTTGTCCAGCCGCTCGTGCAGCGCTGGCAGATCGTGAACGTTGAGCTGTGACCGAACGCCCATAACCCAAGGCCACCTTTCTTCAACCCACACCCGAGGAGCCTCAAGTCCAACCCGTCAGCAAACGCGTCCGACCAACCGCCCGTGTAGGGCCAGACACGATCAACGCCGCGGCCGGTCGGTGTACGCGAGTGCGCATTCAACTTCCGACGATGTCATCGGACTTTCGTCCGCTTCACTTTGGCCCGACTCGGGGTAAAACCCTCACACGAACGTGGGGGTAAAGAGCGTTCAGGGCGTGTCGAGCGTGACAAAGAGAGGTCGAGGCGAAAGCAGCCCGCGCGCAAACGCAGACTCATGGTTGTAGACGTGTGCCCCGCCACGGCTCGATCCCAGCCCAGCCCGAGTCACCGCTGGCGATCGTGCGTTGCCACACGGCCCGATCGTGCAAGCGGCCTTTCGCACCCACCCACAACTCCACCCGATCAGCGACAATGCGAAACCCGCCCCAGTGCGCTGGGCGTGGAATCTCAACTCTGGCATCCCGTGCTGGCGGGTTGGCCGGATCAAGCCCAAATCGCTCAAGCATCGCCGTGATCCGCGCCTCCAGCGCTTCGCGAGACTCTACGGTCCGGCTCTGATCGCTGGACCAAGCACCGATCTGGCTCAGCCACGGCCGCGACGCAAAGTAAGCGTCGCTCTCGGCCCCGGTTGTTCGCTGCGCAGCGCCCTCCATCCGAACCTGAAGATCAACCGGATCCCAATGAAAGCAGACCGCGCACCTTGGGTTAGACCGCAGCGCTTGGCCCTTGCGTCCTTCATAGTTGGTGTAGAAAGCGATCGACCCCAAGCCCGCGTCGATGCCCTTGCACAGCACAATGCGGTTGCTGGGTCGGCCATCGGCATCGATTGTCGCCAAGCTCATCGCGTTGGGGTTGGGCAAGCACGCGGCAGCCGTACCGCGAGTGGCCTGCTCAAACCATGCCACAAACAGCGGGAACGGATCGTGAGGCAAGGGCTCCGGCAGCGCCTCGGGCCGCCGCAGGCTCCAGTCATCGCTTGGCGTGTTGGCTGATTGCGCGCCGGTCATGCCCGATCGTAGAGCGGCCCCGCACGGCGTTCGACGCTCACAGCGGCCTTACTCTTTGCCCGATGGACCCAAAGCCGTTGCGGGTGCTGGTTGTGCTGCCGAGTTGGCTGGGCGATGCCGTCATGGCAACGCCCGCGCTCGCATTGCTCAGAGCACGCTTGCCCGGCAACCTCATCGGCGGGAGATC
>JBGSRG010000111.1:0-6182 GCA_041737685.1 Phycisphaerales bacterium
GTTGCGCCGCCGCCGGTGCGTGCGGCCTGCAGCACTCGCAGATAGGCGACGATCGACCAGGCATCACGCAGATTGACCTTGTCTGCGTAGCCGGGCATCTTGGGAGGCTTGCCGTCGATGTTGGGCACACCGTTGCGGATGGTGTGGAACAGGTAGCCGTCGCTGCCTGTCGGTTGGGTGCGATCGCGATACTTGTCGTCGTGGAAAGAAGGCACGGCGTACGACCATCTGCGACCGACAAGGCCCCCGTAACCCTGACCGTCGGGCGTTGGACCGCCGCCTTCGCCGTTGTATCCGTGGCAGGCCGAGCAGTAGATGTTGAAGCGCTGGCGGCCGCGCTCAACCATCCAGTCAAACGCGCCGGCCTGGTCGAGATCGATGCCACGATCCTTGTGCTCGGCGATGATTCGAGTGGCGACCGATGCGGGGATCGTCGACACATAGGCCGGTGCGGCGTTGGTGGCTTGCGGCTCTGCCGATTCGTCGATGCCCTCGGACATCGCAACGTCGTCGGTGACAAGCCAGATTCGGCCCACGTCTTGCGAATCGGCCGAGGGACCGAACGCGACGGCACCAGTGACGGCGGGACGCAGCGACCGACCATCAGCAAAGAAAGGGACTTCGGTCTGAGGCTTGTGCTTGGGACTGTCGTCCATGTCGGGCAGAATCTGGCGTGGCGGGCTGTTGGTGCGCTCGCTGCGACAGCCAGAGAGGCCGAAGGTGAGCGTTGCCGCACCAAGAGCCAAGAGCATGGCCGCGGAGAGGTTGACGCGAGCGTTCGGCGCCGTCACGGTGGGGCGAACGAAGCCTCGGAGTGTTTGGGTGGTCTTCATCGGTTGGTCGCGATTGGTGTAGAGACGGGGCGAGAAGTCGTGCGTTGAGTCGGTGGAGTGATCGGGTGACTCAGGTGAACAGGTGGAACAGGCGAAGTGGTGTGCGGCTGCGCGGTGGTGTGGCCGGTGAGAGTTACTCACTCCTCAACGAGTTCGATGTGCTTTCCGCCGACAGACTCGAGCAGATCGCGGGTTTGCTGCGGGTTGAACTTGGGATCTTTGGCTTCGACACAGATGACCAAACGATCGTCGCTGACGCGAAGGAACCGCTCCTTCTTCAAGAGCGGGTGGTACCACATGGGCAGACGGTTGAAGGCGAACATGCCAAGCAGCGCACAGAACGCGGTGAAGAGCACACCAATCTCGAAGGTGATGGGTGTCCAGGGCTCCCACGCGAAGGGGGGCTTGCCCTGCACCACCATGGGGTAGGCGATGTGCGTGACGAAGTACTGCAACAGCAGGCCGAGGCCCGCCCCGCCGAGGCCCACGATGCCGGTGACCAGCGGCAGTTTGGTATTGGCCAAGCCCATCGCCTCTTCCATGCCGTGAACGGGGAAGGGCGAGTAGACGTCCCACGACTTGTACCCCGAATCTCGCACCTTCTCGGCGGCGTGGTAAAGGTCGGCGGGGGTGGCAAACTCGGCAATCACGCCGTACACCTTCTGACCGTCGGAGGTCTTGTAAACGGTGTGTTTGTGGTTCTTGGCCATGTCGTTGGGTCCGGTGTGTCGGGAGTGCAAGGCTTTGCGGTTGCGGGGCGCTGTGCCGGGGATGCTTTGGCCGGGGGTGTTTAGTGCTTGTGCGGACTGGCCTGCGGCATCACGTTCTTGATCTCGCTCATGGCGAACGCGGGCAGGAATCGAAGGAAGAGCAGGAAGAGCGTGAGGAAAATGCCCACGGTGCCGGCGAAGGTGAGGATGTCGACCCACGTGGGATAGAACATGCCCCACTCGCCCGGCAGGAATGCGCGGTGCAAACTGGTGACGATGATGACGAAGCGCTCGAACCACATGCCGATGGTGACGAAGAAGGCGACGACGAAGATCCAGAGCGGGCTTGTCCGGAAACGTCGGAACCAGAACAACTGCGGCGTGATGACGTTGCAGAAGATCATCGTCCAGTAGGCCCACCAGTAGGGTGCGTACTTCAACTGGCCATCCTCGCCCACCTGCGCCAAGAAGGGCGGCAACAGGCGGTTGTAGACGAAGACGTCGGCCTCGTAAGAGTTGCCGCTGTACCAGGCCATGAAGAACTCCATGGTGTAGGCAAAGCCCACCATCGTTCCGGTGACCAAGAGAATCTTGGCCATGTTCTCGAGGTGTCGGAGCGTGATGATGTCCTTCATGTTCGCGTAAAGTTCACGCGCGGGGATCATCAGCAGCAGCACCATGGCGAAGCCACCGAAGATGGCCCCGGCGACGAAGTAGGGCGGGAAGATGGTGGTGTGCCAGCCGGGCAGCACGCTCGTGGCGAAGTCGAACGAGACGATCGAGTGGACGCTGAGCACCAGCGGCGTAGAGACGCCCGCGAGCATGAGATAGGCCTTCTCGTAGTTCTGCCAGTGTCGCGTGCTGAAGCGCCAGCCCATCGAGAGCAGGCCGTAGACCCTAGCCTGAACCTCATCGACCCGCAACTTCAAGAAGGGCATGACGGTGGGGCCAGACTTGTTGTTCTTCAACCGCAGTGTGGCGCGGTCGCGCAGCGTGGCAAAGTCGGGCACCATGCCCATGTACCAGAAGAGCGCCGAGACCGTGGCGTACGTGCTGACAGCGAAGACGTCCCAGAGCAGCGGCGAGCGGAAGTTCGGCCAGATGGCGTTGGCGTTGGGGATGGGGAAGACCATCCAGATGAACCAGATGCGGCCAACGTGGATGCCGGGAAAGGTGCCGGCGCAGATGACGGCGAAGATCGTCATCGCCTCGGCCGCGCGATTGATGCTGGTCCGCCATCGCTGTTTGAGCAAGCAAAGAATGGCGCTGATGAGCGTGCCGGCGTGGCCGATGCCGATCCAGAAGACGAAGTTGGTGATATCCCACGCCCAACCGACCTGATTGTTCAGACCCCAGGTGCCCACACCGGTGATCAGCAGATAGCCGATCATGGCGGTGCCGATCGCCGCGAGCATGTTGACCAGACCGAAGACGGGCCACCACCAGCCGCCGGGCTTCTTCTCGACGTAGCCGCAGACGGTTTCGGTGATGTCGTGGAAAGTGCGCTCGTTGAGCACCAAAGGGGCGCGCACGGCGGGATCGTCAAGCAGCGTGCCGTCGCCGGTGCGCTTGTCGATCACCTGCGGTCGATCGACGGGGATAGCCCCGGCGAGTTGGCCTGCGGTGTACTGGTCTGGATGAATCACACTCATGAACGTTGCTCCGCGCCGCGGTGTGCCTGAGCCGAAGGTGACGAGAAAGGGGACAAGAGCGAGGAATCGGGAGGGACTTAGACTCCGTTGAGCACGGTGAGGCTGAGTTTGTGGCCGCGGTCTTTGGCCAGTTGGCCCAGACGACCGCCGAGCGATGAGGCGTGCTCGCCGGCGGGCGCGTGGCCTTTGTCGTGATCATCGTGATCGTGATTGTCATGGCCGTGATGGAAGGGCTGATCCCATGCCGCCCGCCGGGCTTGGTTGGTGACAAGCGCGGGGTTGGGGTTCCGCACGCTGAGCAAGTGCGTGGTTCGCGGGCGGGTGTTGAGATAGCCGAGCAGGGCGTAACTGCGCTGACCGTCGCGGAGTTTGGAAACCTCCGATGACGGGTCGTAGATGTCGCCGAATGTGATCGCCTCTGACGGGCAAGCCTGCTGGCAGGCGGTCTGGACGAAGCCGTCGGGAATGTGCTCGAGGTTCTTGAGTTTGACCTCGATACGGGCTTCGTTGATCCGCTGGATGCAGTAAGTACACTTTTCCATCACGCCGCGCGAGCGGATCGTGACGTCGGGGTTCATCTTGAGTTTCTCAAGATTGGCCAGCGGTTCGCGCAGGCGGGGCGGGATCAGGTTGACGTTCGACGGGCCCTCGATGCCGATCTCGTTCAGCGATTCTTCGCCGATGAAGGCGCCGTTGAACTTGCGCGTGCCGAATTCGAAGAAGTTGAACCGGCGCACTTTGTACGGGCAGTTGTTGGCGCAGTACCGCGTACCGATGCAGCGGTTGTACACCATGTAGTTGATTCCTTCTGGCCCGTGGACGGTCGCGTTCACGGGGCAGACGGTCTCGCAGGGCGCGTTCTCGCACTGCACGCACGCGATGGGCTGATAGAGCACCGAATCCGGGTTCGAGACGTCGGGACCGGCGAAGTACCGGTCCACTCGAATCCAGTGCATCTCGCGGCCTTTGTTCACTTCGGCCTTGCCGACCACCGGGATGTTGTTCTCGCTCTGACAGGCGATCGTGCACACGTTGCAGCCGGTGCAGGTCGTCAGATCGATGGTCATGCCCCACTGCGGCGATTTGCCGAAGTCGGGCACGGTGTTTGGCTGCGGGGGCTTGCCGGTCGATGCGCTGGGGTGCGTGCCGATCGGCGCGATCTCCATCGTCTTGGTGCCGCGCTGCGGGTTGACATAGGCGTTGACGTTGGCAGGCGTGTGGCTGAGTTCGCCGAGCATCTCGGCGAAGTTCAGGTCGCGTTCTTGCTTGTATGAGTCGTACTTGATTCGAGCGGCCTGCTCAGCGGGCATCGAGGCCAGCAGCGCGGTGTTGCTCTCGAAACTCCCCCACTTCTTGACGGCGGGCAGATCGACCTCGCGAACAATGGCACGGCCTTCCATCGAGCCGTGCGCCTGCGTGCAGACAATCTGATACGACGACGGGCCGCTGGTCGACCGCTTGATGGTTGCGCCGCGTGCGACGCGAGAGCCGTCGGTGGGAAGAATGCTGTAGGCATTGAAACCCACACCCGTGCCGACGTGGCCGCACACGGTGCGTCCGTAACCCAAGTGCACGACGACGGTGTTGTCGGGCACGCCCGGCGTTACCCATGCCGGGATGTTGAGCGTCTGCCCACCCACGGCGATCTCGATCATGCGGGCAGATCGATGCTCGTCGGTCTCTTTGTCCTGCTGAAGGCCGTACTTCTCGGCCGTGGCGGCGCTGACCATCGCGACGTTGTCCCACGCGATGCGTGTCGTCGGCTCCGGCAGTTCCTGCAGCCATGAGGCGTTGGCGAAGCGGCCGTCGGCCACGCTGCCGACGTTGAAGACTACGTCAAAGTTGTCGCCCGATGCGGTGGAGCCGGCGCTGGTTGCCAGCGTGGAGATCAGGTCGTTGGCCTTGGAGCCCGCCGCGGCATCGGGCGTCAGCGGCTTGCCCTCGCTGAACAGGCCGTTGAACAACGACCGCTTCCATGACTTGTCAAAGCCGCCCGCAGCGCCGAGGCGCTCACGCCACACGTTGCGGACAAACTCGTAGCCGTCGGGGTTCGGCACGCCAGCGATCATGGCGAGCAATTCGATCTCACTCTTGCCGCCGTAGAGCGGCGCGATCATCGGCTGGATGGGCGCCGCGGTGCCGTCGATCGCGACGGTGTCGCCCCAGGTCTCGAGCCAATGCGCCATTGGCAACTGCCACGTCGAAGCGGCAACGGTTTCGCTGTCACCGATAGAGAGCGTCACGCGGTGTGTTGCCTTGATGAACTTCGACGCGAAGTCCAGCCCGCCCGGCGCGTCGTACACCGGGTTGACGTTCAGGCAGACAAGGGTGTCAACGCGGCCCGCGTCGAGCGCAGCGGCCAGAGCCTTCAGGCCGTCGGCACCGCTGGAAGCAAACTCAGGAGTGACCTCGCGATAGGTGACGGTCTTGCCGACGTTGCCGAGGGCCTTGTTGATTGCGGCGCACAGAGCGTGAACTGAGGCGGGCTGCGTTGGGCCAGCGCACACCAGTGTGCGACCACTGCGGGAAGCGCCCCCTTCGGCCTTGAGCAAGTCTTTGGCGAGTTCGGTCACAAACAGTGCGCTGGCCTTGCCCGATGCGCCCGAGGGGACACGGCCGATCGCGGCGCGAACAGGCTCGACGAAGCTGAGGCCCTGTGCCACCAGTTCTCGTGCGAGTGCCGCAACCATCGCGGGAATCGCCGAGGGCGGCATCGACAGACGATGATCGGCCCGGCCGCCCGTGATCGAGAGCGCACTCTCAACAACGTAGAGCCGGCTCATGTCGCCGCGTTCGACCTTTCGTCGCGAGGCAAAGCCGCGAGCATTGGCGAGCGAGCCGGCCTCAAGGCCGAGCAGATCGCGGTCGAACGAGACGATGACGTCGGCGGCTTCGAGTTTGAACAGTTCGCGGCAGGGCTTGCCGACAGCGGCGCCGAGGGCGCGCACGGCAACGTCGGTGTGCAACGGGTCGTAACTGACAAAGCG
>JBGSRG010000145.1:0-7482 GCA_041737685.1 Phycisphaerales bacterium
TCGTCGCCACCGGACCACACCCGCTCGACAACAAGCCCAACGCCAACGCCTCGCCCAACGCCGGCCTCGCCATCTCCACTTTCCAGGGCCTCCTGGTCTACACCGCCTCGGGCGAACTCCGCGGCGTAGACGCCCTCGGCGGATTCGAGTCCATGCTCGCGCCGCAGTTAGCCTTCGGCCGCGCCATCACCATCGAAACCGTCAGCGAAGGACCAACCCCCGACGGCCTCATGCTCTTCAACCTCTATCAGATGGACACCCGCACCGCCCGAATCCTCGAAACCACTCCCGTCGTCCTCGGCTCCAAACCCGATCGACTCGAACTCATCGACGGCCACATCGCCGTCTCCTCCGGCGGCGTCACCGTCATCCTCCGCGCCCCACCGCAAAACTAAACGCCCCCCGCTCACCTTCTCCGACCGTGCCATCGAAGTCCGGCGCTCCCCGCGTCACCGGCCTTCCGGCCAATGTTCCGCGCCCACACCCGCTCTCTCCCGCCATCACTTCTGCTCTGCCGCTTCGCCACTTTGCCATCCGTCCCGCTTCTCCTCGTTCACCCCCCTCTCCCTCGCCCTCCAAAACAAAAGCCCCCGCCGGGACTTCCCGACGGGGGCTTGTTCTTTGATCACAATCGTTTCTGACCAACCGTCACAACAATCCGACTTCCTCACCGATCCGGGTCAGGAATCATCCCGCTGCCAGGAGGCGGAGTGGGCGACGGCGGCTCACGTTGTTCCTCGGACGACTCGATGCGCGCCTCAACACTCTGACGGCCCACCGTGACGTGTACCTCCGGACGCTTCCCGCCCCATGCGCTCCAAGCCTCCGCGCGCTCCAAGTGGGCCTCTTTGGGCGTCCCGACCGCCGACAGCCGGGGTATCCACTCGACGCGCCGCCTGAGCCACGCCAGCGTGTCACTCGGCCAGTGGCGGTTCATGAACGGGCGCTCAAACAAGAGAAACAGAACCGAGCAAATCACGACGATGCCCGTAAACATGGACACGGCATACAGCACAAGATCGACCGCGTACAGGCCGCTTGAACCAACCCGCACCACGACTCGTCCGAGAAGACCGATCACAATGAAGTGATACAGATAGATGGTGTAACACATCCCGCCGATGATGAAGACCGGAGGGCGGGTGACAAGCCACTTCGCCCAACTCCCACGAAGACATCCGGCGTAGGCCATGAATATCGCCGGGGGTAGCACAATGTGGTGCGGTACCTGCGCAACCGCAGCGATCGCGATGCACAGCCAACCAATCACCGCAGCAACATCCCACGCGCGCTGACGACGCTCCGGATGCCGCCACTCGTTCGTCCAGAGGTCCGCGAGCAATAATCCGACAAGAAAGTAGTGCAACTGATTGTAGATGAACAGTCCGCCGAATGGCCGAACGTACGCCCCATTTGCTGCGATGCAGAGCACGTCAATCCGGCTCTGCTCGAAGTACGCGGCGATAAACAAACCGGCGCACATCATCAAGCGACGCGACCGAGCGTGATGGATAAAGTACACCAACCCGAGCAGAGGCATCAGCACGTAAAACTGAACCTCGATCTCAAGCGACCATGCAACCGTGCTGATTACGCTGTATTTGTGGTACGCGATGCCGTGGACGTAGCCGATCGATGCTAACAGGTGCGGCCATAGCGTAGAGAATGACTCGCCGCGAACTCCGATCAGGAGTCCAAGCGACACAACGAGCGCGATAATGTACGGCGGCTCGAGTCTGGTGATTCGGCGCTTGAAGTACTGTCCGATCGACACGCCAGAGCCATGTCCGCGCGCCGACGCAGCGAAGGGAATGCCCAGTACAAGGCCGCTGATAACAAAGAAGAGCTGTACGCCCATGTCTCCGTGGAGAACGAATCGATACAGCCACGATTGTTCAAAGCCAGCGTCAAACCTGTCCCGGCACTTGACCACGAGATAGCCATTCACGTGGTAGAGAATGACCAGTAACACGGCGACAAATCTCAGCCCATCGATCTCCGGAAAGTACCTTCCCGTTGACGTCTCGCGGACGAGCCATCCCCGAACTCGGCGGCCTAGTCTCGCAGTGCTCAACACCCTTAAGCTCCGATACCGCTTCGCATTCCTACCGCGCGAGCCGCTAGTTGCCCAGTCGTCCGAGGTTGCCGCGAGCGAGTATACAAAGGGACAATCTGCCCCTACAGGATAAATCGGTGAAGTTTCCGGCAACGCTCGGCGCAACGTCCGATAGTCCGGTCTCGGCCGGGCCAGCGGCCAGCATGCGTCAATCTCTCGTCGCCGAGTGAACAGACTATCCGTTGCGAGCAACCCGCCCTGCCCCCGCACCAAAGGTGTGACTCTTGGAGCCACCGTGCTCCTGTCGCCCTCCAAAACCAAAGCCCCCGCCGGGACTTCCCGACGGGGGCGCTTTCATTCCTCACAAACTCATCGCCCACTCTTCCTCACCGCTGCGGGTCAGGAATCACCCCGCTGCCAGGAGGCGGCGTGGGCGACGGCGGCTCACGGAAGCCCTCGAACGAGTCCGGGTGCGAGCCAACCCCCGAACCAAACAAGCCGAACGCGCCAAACCCGCCTCCACCGATCTTGTCGGTGTTGTAGATGTACTGCGCGTCCAGAACCTTATCAATCCGCAGCGCCACCTCCTGCAGGTGCGCCGACGTGTAATCGTCCATCTTCTTCGAGTCGCTCTCGACGATCGGCTTGATCTTGGCGCGAATCTCCCGCAGTTTCGCCAACGCCAAATTGCTGATCGGCTTCGCCGCAGCGCCCGACAGCGTGCCGGGGCTGGTCAGGTCAATCAACCGCTCCAGGTGCTCACGCTGCAGATTCCGCCGCAGACTGCTCGCCATCGGTTGGCGATTCGTGAAACTCTTGCTCGGTCGAGCATCAACCTCGCTCCACACCGCCGCCGTCACGGTGTTCATCAACTCCGCAAGCGTAAACGTCTCCTGATCGGCCTTGATGCGGAACTCGTTGTCATACACACGCTTCAGCGTCGTGGGGTTCATCAGCCCCGTCAGCGTCGACGCCTGAATGCCCAGAATCCGATCGTGAATGGGGAACGTCGGGTCCTCAAAGATGTCCCGCTGTCCACCCTCGTCCCACCACTTGTCCACCGTCATGTACTGCAGCAGTTCCGGCGTCAGCCCATACGCATCGTCGCGGAACGAGTTATCAATCGCAAACTGCAGCGCCGCTCGCTGCGTCCCGGCGGGCACCACCTCGATCGGCGCCCGACCGTTCGGGTCGCCCTTCTTGTCGCGATACACCCGCGCTCCACCAATAAAGCCCGTCATCGTGCCCACCGCCGAGGTCTGCTGCCACAGCGAAATCAGATACCCGCGCCGAGCACGCGACCAACTCTCCCCGTCCTTCACAAACTTCTCGATGATGCGTTCACGATGGAACTTCGCCAGACGCACCTGCTCCTTGGCGTGCTCGATCGGATCCGCACCCAGGTCCCACCGACGCGCATACGGATCCGGGCCCCACGTGTCCTCGTCGGTCGCATACGCAAGCTCCGGCTCCGCCACACGGCTCAGCACCTTCTTGACGTCGTCGGTCGTGTACCCATACTCGATCGCCCACATGTCATACGGCCCAATGTCGATCGGGCCAAAGTCGCCCTGCCGATCGCCGCTCTCCACGCGAATGTTCAGCGGGGCATACTCCATCACCGAGCCCGACCACGTCTTCTTGCCCTTGATCGATTCTGAGTTCATCTCCGACACCGAGTAAATCGTCGAGCCCTTGAAGTTGTGCCGCAAACCAATCGTGTGGCCAATCTCGTGCGCCACAAGGTCAGACAAAAGCGGACCCACAAACCACTCGGGAATGCCGTCGAGCAGATCGGGCGTCTCCTTCTTCGGCTTCTCGTCACCCTTCTTCTTCTCGCCGTCCTTCTTGTCGGCGTCCTTCTTCTCTCCGTCCTTGTCATTGTCGCTCGCGTCGTCCGCGGGCTCGTCATCGTCAAGTTCCGCAAGCAAGCCCACCATCTCCAGGTGCGTCCGCATCAGCGCCATGTTCATCGACACGCCGCGGGCCGCCATGCACAGGCCGTTCACCTGGCTCGTCCTGCCCATCAGCCCGTCAAACTCGCCCGAGCCCATCATCGCCGCTGGCTCGTCACCCGCCGGGTGGCCGCCATACCGCATCACGCCACGACGCGCACGCGTCGCCAGCAGATAGTCACGCTTCGCCGGCGATGCCATCCGCACACGCGGATCCCACTGCGGATTCGCCTCCAGCCACGCCAGCGTGTCCGGGCCATACCCCTCGATCATCACCTCAGGGATCACATCGTTGAAACTCTGCCAATACCCGCGGATAAACCCGTCGGTCAGCACCACGTCGGCATCCAGAATCTGTCCCGTCCGCGGATCAACCCGCGACGGCCCGATCGCCGTGCCCTGGTTGTTGCTCAGCCAACGGACAAAGTTGTACCGAACATCCTCGGGGTCCTTGTCCATATGCGCGCCCGACGACTTGTCCTGCTGATACACCTCGATCGCGTTCACGTACCCAATGTTCTCAAACGCCTTGTTCCAGTGCAGAATGCCCTCTCGCACATACCGCCGATACCGCACCGGCACCGACGACTCAATGTAAAACACAATGGGCTGCCGCGGCGGGGTCATCTTCAACTTCGCGTCCGCCTTCTCCAGATGCCAGCGGTTGATGTACCGCGTAAACACCTTGTCCGGCTTGAACTTGCCCAGATCCGTGTACCCCGTCGTAAAGAAGCCCACACGCTCGTCCGCCTCGCGCGGCTTATACCCCGTGCTCTCCGGAATCCGCGACAGCGAGTAGTGAAAGCTCCGCAACTGCCCGTTCGCCACAGGCATCTGGAAACTCAACTCCACGTTCTCAGGAAACGCCTTCGCCTCCGCGATCGTCGCCAGCCGCGTGTTCGCCCCGCGCGCTTGACCACCAAAGAACTTCGCCGCATTCCCCACCATCAGTTCATCCGCATCGATCACCGGCTGACCGCTCGGTCCCATGCACACGATCGGAACGTCCAGCACCACCCGATCCGTAAAGATCCGCTTCACGCTCCCCTTGCTCTCGTCGTCGCCCGTCGAGCGAATCTCAACGTTCGGCTGCATCAACGCCAGCCGCTTGTCAAACCGCTTCCAATACGCATAGATGTCGCCAACCTGCAAGCCGGCATACGTCTCGCCCCCCGCCACCGTCAACGCAATGAAGTGCTTCTGGCTCTCATAGTTCCGCGGCAGCTCGAGCAGCATCTGCCCGTCCTTCTCCCGCGTCCACACGCCATAAAGCGACGACTCATCGCCGTTCTTGATCTGCTTGTAATCCTTGCTCACCTCCGCAAAGGGCGGAAACTCCGGCTTCTTCGCCTCGGGCTTGCCCTTGGCCGCATCATCACCATCCGGGTCCCGCGCCGCATTCGCAGGCATCTGCCCGCCCGCGGCGATCGCGATCGCCACGATCGCCAACCCCGAAATCCACCCCTTACGTCCGCCGTGCCATGCTGCCATAGTCATAACTCCCTGCTTTCCAGAAACTTGGGCTCGGTTCGCCCCGAGTGTTCCACTTTCCGCCATTCATCCGTCGTCCCAACCCGCTCGCTCTTGCTCCAAATCGCTCAACGAGCAACTTCTCGCCACCAACTTCCGTTGCACCAATCTCTTGGGCCAGTCCCTTGGACCATTCCCTTTGGGGCCAGCCTCTTCGTCCAGTCCGTTCAGGCCAGTCCGTTCAGGCCAGTCTGATTCGACACACCCGCAACGCGGCCTGCACGAATCGTCGCAGCCGCGCTCGCACGCCGGCCAAACCCAACTCCAAGCCCCCCAACACCCCACCATCGCGCAAAACGTGCCTCCCTGGCAACTCATCCACTACGCCCAATAGCGCAGCCGAACACCCATCTGCTACGAACCTCGTCAACGTCATTGTTCAGGCTAGGCGTCCTGTTGGTTTCACTTCACGCCCGAACCGCCGGATTTTTCCCGCCAACCCCACCAGCCCCTCGCCCCCTCTCCCGCCTCGCCCGCTCTCCCGGTCCCCGCCCGCTCTCAAACCGGCGCACGACTCAAAGGCCTCGCCTACCCCTTCCTTGCCAAGTCACCGCACCGAGAACGGTCAAGTTCAATCGGAACGCCCTCCACATTGATTCAGCGACCTGTTCTCACTCCTCACCCCAACGGGGCGATGGGATGTGGCCACGAGTGAAGCCCGTGCTTCGTGCACCCAACCCATAGGACCTGCCTTTCGGCTACACCGTGCCCCGCCGCGGCACAGGAACGACTTCACCCCCCTCTGCGTCATGCTTCGGCACTTCGGCGATTGCTCAGCCAGCGCAACTACACCGTTCGCGCACCACTCAAACGGGCGCACATCTTCGGGGCCGCTTCGATCCACTTGACTGGCTTCGGGCTTCGACTATCCTGGGCTAGTTACTTTCAGAGAAAGGCACAACCCATGGCGGGCATCTTGATCCCTCCGCTTTCTCGAGACCCCTCGATGCTCGAAGCGAAACGATGGCTCCAGCGGGTCGCGAAAGAAATCGGCCCGTGCTTTCATCCTGACACCCCAGCTGCGGAGTACCGAACAGTGAGGGGGCACCGACTTCTAACGCCGACGCAATCCCGAGTGACCGACCGTCGCGTCCGACGAACAGTGCGGCGAATCGAACGAAGCGGCGGCGATCCTTACGAGACCGTGGCCGACATTCTTCGAGAAGCAGTCGGTCTGTAGTCATCGGGCTTCCATCCCGACCAATGGGCGCAAAGTGCGATGGTGTCCGGGATCATTCAATCACTCGTTTGATACCCGAACAAGGACTTGACAAACCAAGGGACAGAGTGCTATCGTGATAGCAATCTTTCCAAGCGGAGGCCCACTTGCCAGAAACGCTGCTGATCCGAAATGTCCCCCAAAAGCTCAAGCGCTGGATCGAAAGCGAGCGTGAACAGTCCATGCTCAGCCAGCGCGAATACGTTATCAACATACTGGAGAAAGCATACAACTCTAAAGCGCCTCCGAGCCTGTTTGACGCTGCGCAGCACCCAGCACCTACGAGTGCGACTGGAACGCCCTTCACGTTCATTGACTTGTTCGCCGGAATCGGCGGACTTCGTCTGGCTCTCGAGCGCGTTGGGGGCCGGTCGGTGTTCTCGAGCGAATGGGACAAGTACGCGCAGAAAACGTACTGCGCGTGGTACGGAGAAGTTCCGGAAGGCGACATCCGTAAGGTCAAGATCACGGAAATCCCAGACCATGACATTCTTGCTGCGGGTTTCCCGTGCCAACCGTTCTCAATCGCGGGAGTCTCGAAAAAGAACAGCCTTGGCCGCCCGCACGGTTTTAAGGACATCACGCAAGGGACTCTGTTTTTTCACCTTGCCACGATCATTGAGGCGAAGCGTCCGCCGGTACTGTTACTGGAGAACGTGAAGAATCTCCGTTCTCACGAGAAGGGGCGCACGTGGGAGGTAATCCGCTCCACACTCGAAGCC
>JBGSRG010000153.1:0-12189 GCA_041737685.1 Phycisphaerales bacterium
AGCGCGGGAGTCGCGATGAGTGCCACGGCCAACAGCACGCACAATGCTCGAAGGCTCGCCGCTGTGTGCCGCGAGGAAAAACGCCGGGCCTGAGCGCCCACAACAGATTGAATCATCGAACCCTCCGCTCGACGCCCGCAAGCCCATAGGAACAGATCGACCACCCACAACACCTCCGCGAGCCCGTGCCGGGATGCGCCCGATGTGAAGGGGGATTATCGACCGCTCGCCTCACGAACCTGCACAACCGCCGCGATCGGTCGGTTCAGACGGCGATCACGCCTGCCCGGGCTGCACAGGCCTCGGACTTGCGATCAACCAGTTCAATCAACTCATCAAGCTGCGACTCGGTAGTCAGTTGGTAGGTTGGCCAGCACACACCACCGACTGACCGCGCAAAGACGATCCCCTCTCGAACCCACTTCTTTAACCTGCGGGTGTCAATCAACTGAATATGCTCGGCGTGAAGCGGCAGGCAAATCTGCAGATTCTCCGGATCTGGCACGATGTATGCCCAAGCGCGCTCGTGCGTTCGATCCGCGCTCTGAGGCTTGTTCCCCTCATCGGTGCGCACTGACTGGTAGATCAAGCACCACCGCCACGGCACACCGCGCCACGCGATCGACTCGGTCAGTTCGCCTTCGCGAAGCAGCCGTGCGCGGAGTGCATCGAACACGCCGATCGAAGTGGCCGGCAGGGAGCGTCGCAACTGCTCAAGGTTGGGCTTGGTGAATCGGTCTGCCCAGGGTGCGCGGTCCGTACGGTAAAGCGACATGTGATGGCTCGCTGGTTGATCAACGCTGCGGAGGGGTGCGTCACGCGCGGTGAGAGCACACGGAACCCGCTCGCAGCAGGCTCATCGCCGCCGAGCGCCGTAGAAACACACATCCGTGATCGCTTGTGCAGGACGCGGCAAGATCAAGGCCATGAACCGCCGGTCGATTCAACGCGGCCTCCGTGCCCGCGCTCAATCGTGAAACAGATCGCATAGGATAGACCGTTGGGCGAATCGCCAATGGTGTGGTGGCCTCTGTTTTTCGAGCAGCACATCTGCAAGCACCAATCGATCAATCGAGCGTAACCTCATGGCCGAACAAGACTTGGACGACAATCTGGCGATGGGCAAGATCCTGATCGTCGACGACAATCCACAAAATGTGGAACTGCTGCAAGCGTACTTGGAAGAACTCGACTGCCCGATGGACACCGCCGCCGACGGGCTGGAGGCGCTCGAGCGCGTAGAACAGTCGCAGCCTGATATTGTGCTTTTGGACGTGATGATGCCGCGAATGAGCGGCTTTCAGGTCTGCCAAAAACTCAAAGGAAACCCCAACACGCGAGACATTCCGATCGTGATGGTGACCGCGCTCAACGAGGTTGGAGACGTTGAACGTGCCGTCGAGTGTGGCGCCGATGACTTTCTGACCAAGCCCGTGAACAAACTCGAGCTGGTGACGCGAGTGCGTTCGCTGCTGAGATTCCGGTCGCTCAAACGCGACCACGAGCGAACGCTCGAGCAACTCCGCCGATTGCAAGGGCCAACGGCCTGATGCATCAGGCCTGATCGATGCAGTCTGGTGATACTGCGGGGGTGGGGAGGCTCGGCCTGCTCCACTCTCAGCGTGCGCTTCTCCGCGTGCGATTGTTGTCAGACACGACTCACTCGCCGCGGCGAGAAGTCCAACTCCATTGCAACGACTCATCCATGACGCTGAGCGAGCGAACTCCCTGAGCCGTGAGTTCTCGAGCGATCCGGTCCATCACCGCCCGCTCTCGAACAAGTTTGATCTCATCGGCGAGTGCGTTCCTTACCGACTCGATACCCGGCGAGGTCGGTCGCACACGCTCGACCGACTGCACGATCGCAAAGCCCTGCACGCCGACCTGATTTGGCCCGCCCGGCCACGAAACGGGAACGGCATCGGAGATTTCGCCGACGTTCAAACTCGCGAGCGCACGTCGAAATGCAACCGGATAGGAAGGATCCTCAGAGGAGATTGGGTCGAGCAGTCCGCCGCGTGCGCCCGTCGGGTCAACGGAAACCGACGCCGCAACGTCGGCAAAGGACTCGGCGGGCTTTGAAGGGTCTACGGGCCGCACTCGGTCCAAAGCCCGCGACGCGTCGGCCTGGTCTCTCAGCAGAATCAGCCTCGCTCGCACCCGTTCACCATATCGAATGGCATACGCCTGCTGGACTTGGTCAGGGCTGATGTCGGCGATCTGATCCGCCTCTCGACGTGCCAGCGCTCGAAGCCCCGCGTTCCGATTCAAGAGTGCCGCGAATCGAAGCGGACCCAGCCCACGCGTAGCCCGAACGCGATCAACAACCGTGCTGGCCTGAGACTCACTCACTCCGGTCACACCGTTCATGGTCTGAATCATGGTGCGGCGTTCGGCCTCGACCATTGAAGGAGTGACACGGATCTGGGATTCCTGCAGCGCGATCGCGAGCGAGGCGTCGAGCACCAGTTCTTCGAGCACCGCAGCTCCCGCCGCCTCAGCGAGCCAGGCCTGCAGCGCTGTCGGGTCGACGGGCCGGTTGTTGATGAGGGCTGAGGGCCTCTGCGTCGTCGCGGCGGTTCGAGAAGGCTGAAGCAGATCAGGATTCGAAACTGCCGTTCGGGTCTGATCTGAGACCGGCTGGGAAGGGTCGGTAGGGCCCAGCCGGGCCGTGGAAGTGGAGTCACATCCGACCATCGCTGCAACGAGCACGAGGGGCTGAACGTGCACAACCAGAACCCTCGCGGCGATGAATCGTCGGACAACCTGTCTCCGAAAGGGCCAAAATCGATCTCTAAAGAGGGCGATTCGTCTAAAAGAAGCGATTGGTTGGGCGAAAGCGGGCATGTTGGTTTGTTCCGGAGGGCGGGTGCGTAGTGGGGTCCGAGTCTGCGGAGACGGAGCTACCGGCGGAGGATTTGGGGTCGCCCCGTTCGTGCCGCCTGACGTGCCAGGCCAGCTCGAACGGCCGCGGGCGGCATCTCATGGGCGAAGGCAAATGCGGACGTGTCGGGTGAATCGGTTGGACAAGCCGATGATTTTCAGGTAAGTTATGGCACAGGAACGCTCGTTTCTGGCTTGAGTTGGTGCTTGGTCACCTTTGCTCGTAGGAGTTACGATATGGCGAGTTCACGTCGGTTGCGCCCTGCTCGGGCCGTGGCGTTCACGCTGATCGAGTTGCTCGTCGTCATCGCGATCATTGCGTTGCTCATCTCGATCTTGCTGCCGGTCCTCGACGAATCACGTGAGGCAGGACGCAAGATCTCTTGCAGTTCCAACGAGAAGCAACTCGTCATCGCGAGCCTGAACTATGCGACGGACGAGCGCGACCGCATCCCGTCTTTCACTTGGCAGCAGGGCGTCAACTACGGACCCGGAACCTTCTCTCCCACCGCGGGTCAGACCGAAGCCGCCGCTGCGCAGGCTATCGACATTCTGCGCAGGCGTGGCGGACGAACGGACATGACGCCACCGGCCAACTGGATCCCAAACGTTCTTTACACGCACTTGGTGCTCAACGACTACTTGCAGCAGAGACTGCCCGAGCCGGCGATGGCCTGCCCGAACGACCGCAAACGATTGCTGTGGCAAGAGGCCGCTCGCGGCAAGACGCCGGCACAGGCCGCGGCAGCTTTCCAAGCGTTGAGCAATTCCGATCGGCCCGCTGGCACGGGCAACATCATTCAGCGATGGCCTTACAGTTCATCCTATCAGTTCGTTCCCGCCGCGTGGGCACCCGACCAGAACTTCCGATTGGCCGGCATCGCAGCCATCGTGAACACTGTGGATCAGAACGGCCTGGGTCACGGGTTCTTCAACGTGCCCGGTGCCTTCAACGGTAAGTTCTATGGCAACCGCATGCTCTCCCACGTCGATCATCCGTCGGGCAAAGTCTTGGCCTATGACTCGCACGATCGGCACACGACCAAACGCAAGCAGTTGTTCTTCATGTACCCCGAAGCTCAGAACCAGATGCTGTTCTTTGATGGCTCGGTGCGAGATCTCCGTACCTCGACTGGCAATCGCGGTTTCCAGCCGCGAAACCCGCTCTCGCCGGGTGCCTCGGTGATCACCTATCAGCCAGCGGCGTGGGAACCACCCAACCGCTTCGGCACTTACACCGCCGATCCCGTCTTTGGCCATTATCGCTGGACGCGTGCGGGCCTTCGCGGAATCGACTTTGGCAGCAACGAGATTCCCGGTCGGGCGCCATAAGCTTGGCTTCGGGTTGCGATGGTGAATCTGGCCCTGTTGTGTGATTGAGGTCAGGTGAGCCGGGCGATGCGCATGATCGCCCTTGTAGCGTTTTTCTTTCTACGGGTACGGACGGCTCACCCTCAGCGGTGACCTCCCCCACTTTCGGAGACCACGGCCATGTCAGCACACACGCTCCAGGCAACAATCCGTGAACGAGTCGCAGCGCTGCGGGTACGCCCGGCGTTCTCGCTCATCGAACTTCTCGTGGTCATCGCGATCATCGCGCTGCTCATCTCCATCTTGCTACCCGTGCTTGACGAGGCTCGTCGCACCGGGCGCAAATCAGTCTGCAAATCGAACCTGCACCAGTTTGCGCTTGCGATCAACAACTACGCAGTCGATGAGCGCGAGCGCATCCCTTCGTTCACATGGAAGCCCGGCGTGACCTATGCGACGTGGACAGGCCCAGCTGCTTCGCACACCCAGGCCGCAGCGGATCAGGCCATCGACATCATCCGCCGACGCGCGGGTCGCATTGACATGACCCGCATCGCAGGCTGGATTCCCAACGTGCTCTACACCCACCTGGTTCTCAACGACTATCTGTCGCAGAACCTGCCGAATCCCATGGTGGCGTGCCCGGAAGACCGCAATCGCCAACTCTGGCAGAACACTGTTCGTGCCAAGGCCCCCTCGCAGGCGCGGGCCGACTTCGAGCGCTTGTCAACCGTCGAGCGGCCCGCCGGAGCCGGCAACACCGTGCAGCGCTGGCCTTACAGTTCTTCCTATCAGTTCGTGCCCGCGGCGTGGTCCCCCGACCAATCCTTCCGGCTTGCCGCTCGAACCGGCGGTGGCACGATCGTCGATGCGGTCTCGCAGGACGGTCTCTCCCACAACCTGTGGAATCCGCCCACAACCACCCTCGGACAGTTTTACGGCGACCGCCGTTGGAACCAGATTCAGTTTCCATCGCAGAAGGTCGCGATGTATGACTCGCACGATCGACACTCGAACCCCAAGCGCCAACTCTACTTCATGTACCCCGACTCGACACAGCCGCTCGCAATGTTCGACGGCTCGGTTCAGGAGGTACGAACGTCCGCCGCGAATCGGGGCTTCAAACCACGGTCGCCGACCAACCCGAATCCTTCAGTCATCTCCTACAACCCCTCTCGCTGGGAGCCACCGAACCGCTTTGGACGTTACGCGCCCGATGGCGTGCTGGGCTACTACCGCTTCACGCGAGCTGGCCTGCGGGGCATCGATGTGGCCGGCAACGAGATTCCCGGCCGAGGAATCTGATCCCCCACTCGTCGCAAGGACATGTCGCGCGATTTGCCTGTGACAGGCCTGACGAGAGCGTTGCCGCACGTCGATTTGTCGGTGCGCAAGCGCCGCTCGCCCTCCTCCGCAGCTCGGACTTCGCATATCGTTGTAAGATCCGTAACTGCAGCGTGGTGTCGGGGCGCTTGCCGCCCGACCACAATCGCCGTCCGCTTCCCCACTTCTCCAACCGAGCCGCAGATGACGCCCAAGCAGATGACACCCAAAGTGACACCGCCGCCAGCCGCTGCAACCCCGACCGGTTGGTCTGCCGCCCACGTTGCAAAGACCGAGGGCGGACGAGCCTTCAACTACTCCGCCGGACCGGGCTGCATGCCCGAGCCGGTCCTGTCGCAAATCCGGCAGGACGTCTGGGACTGCGGAACATCCGGCGTTGGCATTCTCGAGCACAGCCACCGCGGACCCGTCTTTGATCGAATTCTGCACGAGGCCGAACAGACCTTCCGCGAAGTAGGTTCGATCCCGGCGACCCATCGAATTCTCTTCATGACAGGCGGATCGACCAGCCAAAACTTCATGGTGCCCATGAACTTCCTGCCCGCCGACGGCACGGGCACGGCCGACTACTTTGACACGGGCTACTGGGCACACCAGACCATCGAGCACGCCCGATCGTTCGGACAGATCCACGTCGCCGCAAGTTCTCGCGAAGACGGCTACGCACATATCCCTTCGGGCGAGACCGTCAAGCACTCCGAGCGCCCGCGATACCTGCACTACACAAGCAACAACACGATTTTCGGCACGCAGTTTCACGCGACGCCCGCGGTGCCAATGCCGGGCTGCGAGCTGGTCTGCGATATGTGCTCAGACATTCTCTCTCGCCCCACAGACTGGTCGAGATTCGGTCTGGTCTACGCGAGCGCCCAGAAGAATCTCGGCCCGGCGGGTGTCACGATCGTGATCGTGCGCGAAGACCTGCTGGAGCGGGGCCGACGCGACATCCCCTCGATGTTGCAGTATCGAACCTTTGCGAGCAGCGAGTCTCGCCCCAACACCCCGCCGGTCTTCCCCATCTACTGCGTCGGATTGATGGTCGCTTGGATCAAGGCCCGCGGCGGGCTTGGTTACTTTGAGAAGTTCAACGCCGAGAAAGCGGCGATCGTCTACGGCGTGCTCGATCAATCCGACTTCTACACGGCCCACGCACGCCCAGACAGTCGCTCACTGATGAACGTCACCTTCCGTACGCCAAGCCCGGACCTGGACGACCGCTTCTGCGCTCATGCGGCGCAGGCGGGGCTGGACGGCCTGCGCGGACATCGCGCTACCGGCGGTATGAGAGCGAGCCTGTACAACGCGATGCCGCTAGAGGGGAGCGTGGCACTGGCTGAGTTCATGCAAGAGTTCGAGCGCAAGAACGGCTGACCAACATCACCCGCTTACGGGCGGATCAAGTTCGCACGCGCCGACAACTTTGCCAACAACCACCGAGAGGATCAAATCACCATCGGCCTGGTCCACGGTCGGGAGCAGGTCTTGGTCGAGCGAGGCGAGCAAGTCGGGAATCTGCTCGTCCGACCAGTCGATCCGATGCTGATCGTCGCCCTCGATGCCCGTGAGCAACACCACCGTGCCGCGAACCGTGCCGTCGGCGAGATAGTGCAAATCCACCGATGCCGCTTCGCGACCATTGCGCTCGGCGATGAACCTCTCGCTCGCTTCGGTGCCAAATGCCCTTCGCCACTTGATCATCGAGAGTCTCCTGCGCTCAGTCGCTTCGGTCAGTCGTCGGCCTTGGTTCACGCGTTCATCTGATCAGTCTTCTGGATGCGTTGTCTCTGTCCATCACCCACTGCAACCAAACCCCCCACCCACCCAAATCTGCCTTCCCGATCGCCTCAACTGGCCCAACCCACCCGATGTCTCAGCCGAGTCAAGAACTCTTTGGACACCTGCTCAGTCCTCAGGCCGACGGACGCGTCGACCTGAAGCGAGGGCGGGTGGTCCTGCGAGACGGTTGGATCGAGTCGGTCGAGTCCGTTGAACATACAGGTTCTACTGCCGGGGCACAACGGTTCGATGAGTCGGGCGTGAATTCTCGTTCATGCGTGATCTCGCCAGGGTTTGTGGACGCCCACTTGCACCTGCCGCAGTTTGATTCGATCGGGGCAGATGGCCTGAGCCTGCTGGACTGGTTGAACACCCAGGTCTTTCCCGCTGAGGCACGCTGGGCCGATGCAAACTATGCCAGCGCAATGAGCCGGAGAGTGGCAGCACGACTGCTGGCCAGTGGCACAACCGGCGTCTGCGCATTCGCGACCGTTCATCATGTCGCTACCCTGGCGGCAATGCGCGGGCTCGAAGCGTTCGGGCTGCATGGCTATGTGGGCCAAACGCTCATGAACCGCGGCGGACCGCCGGAACTCAACCGCACAACTTCGCAACTGCTGGAAGAGTTGGCCGCGACCCCGGCTGCGGGCTCGATCAGGCCCATCGTTTCCCCGCGATTCGCCCTGAGTTGCTCGATGGACTTGATGCAGGGAGCGGCACAACTCGCACACGAACGTGACTGGCCAGTCCAAACGCACTACGCCGAGACGGTGCCGGAGTGTCAGCGGGTTCGAGAAGCCTTTGGTGAAGATTCATACCTCAGCGTGTACGACCGTGCCGGGCTGCTCGGTCCACGGACGCTGCTCGCGCACGCTGTGTGGATGAGCGATCACGAGCGTGCTCGTCTGGCCGAGTCGGGCACGGTGGTCGCCCACTGCCCAACGGCGAACCTCTTCCTGAACTCGGGCTTGATGGACCTGGCGTCGATGCGCACCGCGGGCGTGCGAATGGCGCTGGGCAGCGACGTGGCCGGTGGACCAGACGTTTGCATGGTCAGGGTTGCGCGGGCGATGCTGGAAACGGCCCGAGACAGAGCGCTGATGGTTGGCACATCCAGGAGAGTTCCAAGCGAAGGTGTTCCGACCGCAGCCGACTGCTGGTGGCAGATCACACGCGGCAACGCGGAGATGCTTGGCATGGCCGACGCCGGTCGGATCGAACCGGGTTGCCGGGCCGATCTGGTCGTGCTCACGCCCGCCGATGGTCCCTCGGCAACACCCGCCTGGCTGAGCCAGCCCGATCCGCTCGCGGCGCTGCTGTATGGCTTCGATGAGCGCTGGATCGAGCGCGTTTACGCACGCGGCCAAGTCGCGTTCAGACGCTAGCGTTCTCGACCTCGAACAGCGCTTCCACAAACGCGTCGGGGTCAAAGGGCTGGACG
Organism: Phycisphaerales bacterium; assembly: GCA_041737685.1. Lineage (GTDB taxonomy): Bacteria > Planctomycetota > Phycisphaerae > Phycisphaerales > UBA1924 > JAHBK01. The sequence continues at coordinate 8,756 of JBGSRG010000153.1, forward strand.
TCGTCCGGCGTCTCGCCGATGCCCACGAACTTGACAGGAATGTCCGTCGCGGTTCGGATCGCCACGACGATCCCGCCCTTGGCGGTGCCGTCGAGTTTGGCCAGAAAGATACCCGTGAGTTCGGCGGTTTTGGCGAACTCCTCGGCCTGGCGTAGCGCGTTCTGGCCGCTCGTCGCGTCGAGCACCAGCAGCGTCTCGTGCGGCGCGCCCTCGATCTGACGCGCAATAACCGAACGAATCTTGCCCAGTTGGCGCATCAGAGGATCTTGCGTGTGCAACCGACCGGCGGTATCGATGATCAGCACGTCGACGCCCCGCGCCACGGCGGCCTTGCACGCATCAAAGGCGACCGAGGCGGGATCACCCCCCTGCTGTCCCTTGATGACCTCAACGCCCAGCCGCTCGCCCCATATCTCCAATTGGCGAACCGCCCCTGCACGAAAGGTGTCGCACGCGGCGAGCATGACTTTCTGGTCCTGCTTGCGCAGCATTGAGCAAAGTTTCGAGATGCTCGTGGTTTTGCCCGCACCGTTGATGCCGGTGACGAGAATCACCGTCGGGCCGGTGGTCGCGCGTCGGAGCGCACGCTCCTGCTTGGGCCACATGGCCTTGATCTCACCCTTGAGATAGTCCAGCACGTCCTCGCCGCGTTTGAGCCTGCCCGCGAGATAGCCCTCGCGAACCCCGTCAATCAGGCGTCGCGTGCCGACCACACCCACGTCAGCCTGGATCAACGCTCGCTCAAGTTCGTCGATCAAATCTTCGTCAAGCACGCGCCCGACCAGCAGCGAGCGCAGCCCCCGCGTCAGGGTCTGGCGCGTCTTGACCAGGCCGTCTTTGAGTTTCGTGATGACGTTGCGGAAGAAGGCCATAGCGTTCAGATCAGGAAGCAAGCGAGCGAACAAGTCGGCCTGAGTGTGGGTCGAAAGATCGGTTGAGAAGGACTCACCTTGCGAGCCCGATCGGCTTCTGTGTCATCCCGGTTCGGTCCACAGTGTGCAAGCGGATTGCGTCACTCGGTCTCACTCCTACCAGTGCCATCAGCGCCGCCAGTGCCAACTGCGTCGATGGTCGCGTTCGAGCGGCTTGAGATGGCGGTTGGCGGCTGAGCGACCGTCGCGTCCCCCGAGGCATCGGCAGAGTCGTCAACCGCTGATCCGCTCGCCGTATCTAAGGCCGAATCGGCCGTCGTCAGCCCTAGCACCTGCTTCAGCAGTTTGTCAAGCAGGCCGTTAATGAATGACGGGCTTTTGTCCGTCGAGTAGGTCTTGGCCAGTTCGATCGCCTCATTCACCGCCACCTTGGGCGGCACCTCGGCCACGGTCATCTCGTAGTGGGCAAGCCGCAGAATGGCACGATCCACCGAAGCTTGGCGATGACTCGGCCAGCCGGGGGCCGTCTGCTCCGTAAAGGCATCAGCGCGGGCGCGGTTCTCAAAGGCGTTCACCGCCAGTTGGTGTGCCTTCCGCCGATCGCTGGCGTCAAAGTCGGTGCGATCGTCCTCGTCCTCTTCCAGAGCGCGCTCCAGCACCATGCTCGCGGCGTCGTCGGGCCGAGCGTCCAACTGGTAGAGCATCTGAAAGGCGAGTCGGCGGATGTCGCGGGTAGTAGCCATACAGAAAGCGAGTCAGAGCGGTTCAATGCGGCGGTAAAAAGTTGATGATTGGGAATAGGTCATTGACCCGACGCAGTGGGGAGAGTGCCCCTGGTCGGAATTTCACGATCCTTCGGCCTTGTCGGGCACGGCCCGTCCCGAGGCGAGTTGGGCACCATGAACAGCAACCCGATCGCGATGGTTCGGCTTATCCCTTCTATCAGCAGTCGGGCCGGATGGTAGGGACGCGACCGGCGGCGATTGCGGGCCATTGCGAATCCGCTCGATGACCGCGAAGCTGTCGAGCGCCGCGTTCATCGCTTCTTCACCCTTGTTCCCCAACTTGCCGCCCGCACGCTCCTTCGCCTGCTTGACAGACTCAACCGTCAAGACACCTAGGCCGACCGCGATCGGCCGTGACAGAGCACCGTCGCCGCGTCCACCCAGCCCCTGCACTCCGCCCAGAGACAACTGGGCCAGCCCGTTGGTCACCGCTGAGGCAAGGTGCCGATCGTGCGAAGTTTCCCCTCTGATGATGCAGCCCAGTGCCACAACGGCCGCGTACCGACCTGTGGCAACTGCGCTGGAGGCCGCTGAGAGAATCTCGAAAGCGCCTGAAACGTGCCATACGTCAACGCTCGAAGCCCAATCGGTTTCGTCGCGATGTGGTGTCGCAGACCGGCGGCGGTTGTTCTGGTTGGACTCCGCTCCGCTCACCTTCGCCGCTGTGGCACGCGATGCGTATGCCTGAATCGCGCCGTCGAGCAGTTTCTGAGTGATCGAGACGTTGTACGTCGAGACCACGATCGCCACGCGGGGAGGAAGAGGCGGTGCAGCGGTGTCAGGATCGACGGAAGAGACAAGATCGGGCGGGGAACCCGCCAACTGTTTGCTCCGCTTTGCTGGCTTTCTTTCGTTCTCGAGCATCGCGCAACCGTATGCCAGCGGGCACACCGCGCGGACCGGGCAGCGGAAACAACATTGCACCGCTACCGCCACGAGTCGGGCCGCGTGTATCCAGGCAAGGTCTACTCTCCTGCGCATCCCCTGCAAGCACCGGGAGTTCGAACGGGCGGACTTGCACCTCGGTTTCCGCCCGCTCACCGACGATCGTTCACCTACGACCAGCCCGCCATGCGCAAGTTCCTCACGCGCGTCTCACCAACCCTGCAACTCACGAGAGTCACCACCGCGTTCGCGGCGGTGGCCAACGTGTGGTTCATCATTCTGTGGACCCGTGCTGTTGACCAAGAACCCGGGATCGAGGGGCTGAAGTCCGCACCGCTGTGGATCGCGCTCGCCGGCGGAGCCGCCAACGCGCTCGGGCTCTTCGCCTATGCCACCGCGTTGAATGACGTGCTGGACTGGCGCCGTGACCAGACCCTGCGACCCGGCCGACCTTTGCCCTCAGGCCGCATGAGCATGGAAGCCGCGGTCACTCTGGTCGTTGTCACGCTGGGCATCGCGGTTTTGGGCGCAACGGTGCTGGGCCTCGTGGCGGTTGTGCTGACCATGCTCGTCGCGGGGGCGATTTTGCTCTTTAACGCGGCGGGGCGTTTCGTCCCCGCGGTGGGGCTGGTGATGCTCGGGCTGATCTACGCCGGGCAAATGGTGGTGCCGAACCTCAATGTTCGCTTTGTTTGGCCCGTTTGGCTGGTGATGACGCACGCGCTGGCCGTTGGCGCAACGGTCCACATTGTGGGACGCAAGGTGCCGGGTGTCTCTGGGCGTGCGGCGGCATCATCGATTTTCGGCTGGGCGTTCTGGAGTCTGGTCGTGCTCGGCGTCGGCTTCTGGCGCACGCGCGACCATGCGGATACTGGAACAGGGGGCGGAGCGG
>JBGSRG010000248.1:0-5739 GCA_041737685.1 Phycisphaerales bacterium
CGCGACAGGCCCTGCCACTTTCGACCCGGCGTCGATCGATCCCGCCGTCCGAACACTGCTCAACTTTCGACCACATCCCAACGGCGACGCCCCATCGTTGAACATAGACACCGGCACGGTACCGATTCGAGTCGAAGCACCAACAGCGCGTTCGGCCCAGATCGTGCTCCTTCGCGCAGTTGCTCGAGTGCCCTCAGCGCCTGATTCGCTTCGCGCTTCGATCGCGGCGCTGGCATCGCCCGATCCAAGCGATGCAGTGCTTCCTGCTGAACTCGTGATCGAACGCCGTCTCGCGGCGATCGCCGCACTCGCCTCCATCCGCACTCGATCCGCAGCCCAATCGCTGTTCGCGCTCACAGACGAAGGCGACCCGATCCGAGCATCTGCTTACGCGGGCCTAGCAAGACTCACCGGCCAGGATGAGCTGGGCCTCGATCGCGATCGTTGGGAGCGCTGGCTGGGTCAGAGTTCGTGGGCGACCGAGGCCGAATGGCGACGCGTGCTGGTTGAAGGCCTAGCCGCGAGGATCGACCGACTGGCATCGAACTCAGACACGTCCGTAGCACGACTCGTCGAAGTGCTCTCGCGCAGATACGCGGCGACCGAACCTCCAACCGAACGTTCATCGCAACTCGCTGCGCTCCTCGCCGACGATCTGCGACCGCTCAAGGTGCTCGGTTTCTCGCTGGCCATGTCAGAGTTGGCCAACGCAAGGCCGCTGGAGCCTGTGGTTGCCGAATCGGCGTTACGATGCCTCAGTGATCCCTCCGCGAGCGTGCGCGCCGCGGCGGCAGATCTGCTCCGACTCACGGCCGCGCCCGAGCACGCCGCGGCGATCATGCAAGCGACGCTCTCCGAGACCGATCCGGCCGCGGCGTCGAAACTCTTGAGTTGCGTAGCTCGCCTGCCAAGCCCCGAGTGCGTTCAGCCGTCCTTGCGATGGCTGGCTTACGGCTCGCTGACGCAAGGACCCGCCATCGATGCGCTTTGGGCTTTGCATCGCGAAGGAATGCTCATCTCGACCGCCGACAGGCGAGCCGCCTTCGAGGGACTCGGAAGAATCGCGGCGGACTCGCCCGGCCTGGCACCCGCGCAGATCGAGAACCGTCGGATGCTGCTCGAAGCGCTGGCGCGTTGAGTTCGTGCGAGTCTTCGACCTGGCACCGCATCAGGCCGTCTCTGGCCGCAGCCACCGCCGCAAAAACTCTGTCTGTCGATCCTTGGCTTCAGCGCCGAACTTTCCAAACCCGGCGTGTTCGCTCGGCGCTCCGGTTCGATCAAAGGTCACAAACTCAATCAGCGACGCGGATTGACCCGCTCGCTCGTAGTGTGCCCGCAGCGACTCAATGAACCGCGTTTGAACTCGAATCGGCACGATCTGATCCATCTCAGCGTGAAGCGCCAACATCGGGATCGCTCGCCAGGACTCCAACCGACACATCGCGTCCATCGCTCGCACGCTGTTCGCATCATGCGCAACGGGCCCATCGCCCAACGACGAACCCTGAACATCAACCGAAGGCACCGAACTGCTTCCGTCTGATTCCTCATCGAGCGGTTTGGGGTAAAGCCCCTCGAGCCAGCCCGTCGTGCCTTCGATGGCGGCGCACACGAAGGGGTGCGGGTCGCAGAGCCTGCGAAGCGTGGCCATTCCGCCCGCGCTCATGCCGCCGATCCCGAGCCGATGGACATCGAAACCACCCTTCCACTCCGGGCTTCTGAGCAACTCGACGATGCCATCAATCTCGCCGACCATCTGTGAGAGCACACGCAACGTCTGCGTCGGCGAATCCCAACCATCAAGTCGGCGTTCGCCGTGGCCCGGCAGATCCACCGCGCACGCCGCGATCCCCGCCCGCAGCCACCGCTGATACCGGCCCGCATCGAGTTCCTTGCTCACGGTCCGCCCGTGCATCCAGATCATCGTGGGCGCGGGGCGTTGCCAATCCGGATGAGCCAGCAACGCCGGAACCTGCGCCGCACCAAGCCTGACAAAGCGTGTTCTTTCACGCAGACTCTGCGGCAGACTGGCAAATCGTTCGATCATGATCGAGCCTAGAGCAATCACCAACACGGCGTGCAACCGTTCGCCTCAAACGGCAATTCAGACGCTCGCCAAACCGCTCGCCGCAAACGCCTAAAGCAAAAGCGACGCTCCGCGCTCGATCGCTCGCGGCAGTTTCTGCCCCATCGCGCTCCGTAGTTCTGCTGCGGTGGTCGCCGTGCGGGGTGAGACCTCCAGCGTGCAGTCTGGTTCGGCCGAATCTGTGCGCGGCACCGCAACGCCCAGCGATTCGAGCCAGCGGGCCGCCCGCTCGGTCTGAAGCCGTGCCGAACTCGCTGCACTATCCGATCCGCTCGCGTTCTTGATCGGCGCAAACTCCTCAACTCGATCGGCCTCGAGCACGATCGATCGTTCGCACAGCGGCAGCGCATCAAACACGAAAGCCTCGAGCTTCACGGCGTTGTTCGCCGCGGGCTGCACACTCGCACCCGTCGCATGGTCAACGCAGGCAACCTTTTTTTCTGCGCGATGGAAGGGCAGCGCGAACCCGCCACCCGCCGCCGAACGATTCAGCTGTTCCACGAAGCCAACGCCAATCGCGTGAACCGCGATTGAGCCAGCGCAGTACCGCAGCGAACCGTCGGCGTTCCGTTCCTCTGACAACTCAGCCGGCAGATCCGAGTACTCGATCACCTCAACTCGCCCTTGCTTCGGTCCCGCACCGTGCGAGCAGAAAACACCAACACGCTCCGCAGCGTCCCGCTTGGCCACCATCTTGCTGCTCATCTCACCCGATGAATCCGGGGCCGACGCGTGCAAGCCCAGAAACACCGGATCGATGATGTTCACGATCGGGTTGTCCACCTGAAAGTAACTGATGATCTCCACGCCGCGCCGATTCATGTCGTCGATAGCGCGGCTCTGCCAAAGCGCTCGAAGCGACCCACCGTGCCCATCAGGGTTGGTTGCAAGATCGCCCTTGCTCGCCAGCAACACCTTGCCGGATCGGATGTCCATCGTCGGCATCACGCCCTGCTGAAAGAACATCACGTTCTCGCGTTGAAGCCCAAAGTACTCCGACCGCTCGAAGAACGCGATCGTCTGAGCATGGTTCAGCGGGCTGGTCATCACGTACCACGGAATCGCCACGCCGTAGCGATCTTGTGCACCCAGCAACGCATCGGCAAAGATGGCAAACAGCGGCTTGCCGCTCACTGCACCCGCCGGGAAGCATCCCTTCGGTCCTTCATACCCCAGCCGACTCCCCTGTCCGCCCGCAACAACAAACGCCGCGACCTTGCCAGCGCTGATCAACTCGCGGCCCACGCGGCGATAGTGCTCTCGGTCCCACGTCCGCGCCGCTTTGCCACCATCCGCCTCATGCCGCAACGGGTAGTACGGCGCTGGGCCAACTCCCGCCGGCAGCGCAAACGCGGCGTCGGCGTGAACGTACTTTCTTGCAAGTTCGGGCAATGACTCAAGCTCAATCGCGCAGATCTGCCTGAGTAACGACTCTCGACCAGCGGCGTCCAGTTCGCCGTAGAACGCCAGCAGGTGCTCCTGGCCAACATCACTCAGCCGTTTGCGAATCGCATCGACGGTCGGAATCTCGATCGGCTTGCCGGTCATCATCTTGGTCATGGCTCCTCCGAGCGGATCGCACGCGGGCCGGTGTCCTCGTACACCGCGATCGCAGTGTACCCATGCATCGTCAATGCACGCAGAGACAAGGCGTATTCACTCGAAAGTTGTACCCAAATGCTCGTGTCAGGTGACTACGCCCGCCGGATCATCGCCACCCGCTCTGATTCGCTCGCGACCGAGCCCAGTTCTTCCAGCCACCGCCACCCGTCTTGCCGGTACCCCGCTGTGGGTTTCAGTTCCGGCATCCGCACCGCCCAGAATCGGTTGAATCGCGACATGAACAACTCACGCACAAGTTTCGCAATCATGCTCGCAAGCGCCACCGGCAGGTGCTGACTCTCCGCTTCAGGCATAAACATCACGACCATGCGGGCCTCAGCGCCCCGGGCGTCTTTGCCCCGGAGTTCATACCGACTGCGCGCGGCAGATTCTTCGAGCACATTCGCCGCGACACGAACACCCTCGCTAGCCAGCATGCGCACCAGACTCGCCCCATACTGCGTTCTTCCGCTCTGCCGGTCGCAGACCACACGGACGGTGTGAGCGCTCGGCTGCATCGCCCACTGCTTCCAAACCGTGGCCAGATGATGCCCAATGCCCAGTTCGGTCGTCGCGGCCTTGGTGCCCGCTCGCTCCACAACTCGATTGAATTCCTGCTCGCCCATCAATCGGCAAGCCATCTGCTCAACGCTCACGCTCGCCGCGGCGAGCTCACGCCGAAGCAAGTTCGCGCTGATACCCATTGCCCCGGATGAACACGACCGCGGGCAGCAAATCGGATCGCCACCATACCAGCGAGCCGGGGCCGCTCCGATTCCCAGGCATCGAAACAGGCCCGCATCATCGGCCGGTTCGCTCGGCTCCTCCTCGGGGCCGGTCGGCTTGCATCGAAGAAAGGTCAGGACACCCCGCTCCAAATGCACCAGCGGGTCACGGGCCGTGCTTGAGTTGGGCAGTTTCAGATTCTTTGAGTCGTCAACCGCGATACGGCTGGTTGAAGCAGCACCCTTGGAGCCGCGATCGGGCTTGCGGCAGACCGCTCCGCCCAAAAGGCTCCAAAGGTCAGGCGCCGGATCACCCTCTTGCCAGCTCTCGATGAGCAGCGTCGCCGCACCGACACACAGTGGCCCGAGCAGCGGCCCGTACCCGGCTTCATCGATACCGCAATAGACCAGTCCCATCGTGCTCAAACCTAGCCGCCGCTAGTCCTCCTGCAAAGTCTGCCGACAGGTTCGGTCCCCTGTTTCGCTTGCCCAAGCGGGCGAAAGTCAGCCGAGCGGCGGATTGGGAGGCAGACGTCTGAATCGATGGGCGAAAGTGCGGCTGGGAGACAGGGGGGCGTGAGGGCGTGGAAAGATGGGGGATGGGGGACGGGGGCTGGGGGGTGGGGGGCAGCCTGCCAGCGGGATCACAGGGCTGGACAAGCGACATTTGGCCCGAACATCGCCTCAAAAACAAGGCCGGCCCGCTCTGATCTTGTCGATCTGAACGGGCCGTCGATTGCGAGACGCTCGCGGCCGCTCGAACGCCCCTTCTGGGGGCCTACAAACGTCCCGTCTCAATGCGGCCGAGAGGACTTGAACCTCCACGGGTGTGACCCCACTAGAACCTGAATCTAGCGCGTCTGCCAATTCCGCCACGACCGCTTCGTGCGAGCAGGAGAATAGTCCGCCGATCATCGGCCGACAACAACTCGGCACAGGTTCACCCGCTGCAAAGGCGTTCCGAGACGCCGTCGCAGGCTACCCAAGCGGGTCGGCTCAGCCCGCGTGCCGAGGCCCTTCGTCGAGATGTTTGAAGCCAGAATCCGCCAGAAGCATGGGGCGAGTTCGTCGAGCCTTGGTGCCCGTTCTCACACTCAAGCTCTGGCATCGGTTCAGGCCGATCTTGCTCCTGCCCGAGAACAAACCTCTATCTGCCAACCCTCTTCTGCAGGTCCTCCACCACGCCCGCCCAATCTTTCGCCGAGTCTGACTCCATCCACTGTTCTTGCAACTCCGAATCCGCCGCGACCCGCGCAATCGCGTCGTGCGTCGTGTCGATCAGCTCCTGATCCACCTTCAACCCTGCGCCGTGGTCCTTAATCCACT
>JBGSRG010000292.1:0-5015 GCA_041737685.1 Phycisphaerales bacterium
GTCTCGAGCACCGCGGGATTCTTGACGATAATGCCGCGACGGGCGCACAGCGAGATTGCGCCGATAATCGCCACCGGGATCGCGATGAGCAGCGGGCAGGGCGTCGCAACGACAAGCACCGCGAGGAACCGGGTCGATTCCCCGCTGACAAGCCACGCAACCAGCGCGATGGCGACCGCCATCGGCGTGTAGTAGGCACCAAGCCGATCGGCAAGGCGGCGCATATTGGGCTTGTTCTCTTCTGCCCGGCGCATGACCTCCATGATCTTGGCGTAGCGCGAGTCCGCCGCGGGGCGAGTGGCGCGGATGGTGAGGACCGACTCACCGTTGATCGCGCCGGAGATCACCTCCGACCCCGGCGTCTTGGACATCTGGAAGGGCTCGCCCGTGAGGAACGATTCGTCCATGACGCCGCGGCCCTCGGTGACGATGCCGTCCACCGGGCAGATGTCGTGCGGGAAGATCGAGAGCGTGTCGCCGATGGCGACCTCGCTGAGCGGCACATCAACGACTTCCGTGCCAGTGCGTTTGTGCGCGATCGACGGCATCCGCTTGGCGAGCGCTCGCAGCACCGAAGAGGCGCTCCGCACCGCGTAACTCTCCAGCGCCTCGCCGCCAGAGAGCATGAGCACCACGAGCGCGCCCGCGAGATACTCGTGCAGCAGTACCGCCGTCACGATCGAGATGCCCGCGAGCAGGTCGGAGCCGAACTCAAGCTTCAGCACCTTACGGAACAGTTGGTATACCAGCGGCAGGCCGCCGATGCCCAGCACGATCCAAAGCGGGATGTTGTACGTCCGCACATCGGTGTGCACAGCAAACCGCAGCACCAGATGCACCGCGATCCCCGCGAGGGCGATGGCCGCGATGACGAGCATCCCGCGAGAGGCGACAAACGCCGCAACCTTCGAATGTGGCACGGCGAGCTGCGGCATCGTCATTGAGAACGATAGCGCAAGGCCCGCGAATGCCTATGAGCACAGTTCCCCAATTGCAGATTGCCGCGCGACCTCACAGAGAGGAACGAGTGCACGCAGCCCTCGGCCACTCCCGGCCCGCAGCACTGTGCGCGTGAATTGTGGACCGACGGGCCGGACCGGCGGGTGGTCGTGGCCGGTGCATCGACATCCATTGCCTAGGATCAAACTCTGGGCGTGGGTGCTTCGAACATTTTGAAGAGGAGTCTGGACCATGCGAGCGAACCCCCTCGGTATCACACTCGTTTCGGCGCTGGTGCTGCTCGCGGGTTGCGATCGCGGCAAGCCAGCCGCTGATGCCGCGAAGCCTCCCGCCGCGGAAGCCACTGCTTCCAGCGCGCCCTCACCATCCGGCGACACCGCTGCGCCCGCCGAGCACACCGCCATCACGACCGACAAGCTCGAACCTTATGAGTGCGGCACGATCACGAACCTGCACACGCTGGGTGGCGTCTTCCTCGCCAGCCAGCCCAAGCCCGAGGATTTCGCGCAAGCCAAGAAGGGCGGCGTGAAGACCGTGATCAATCTTCGGCACGCCTCCGAGAACAAGGACTTCGATGAGAAGCAGGTCGTCGAGGCCGAGGGCTTGGCGTATATCAACATTCCCTGGAACGGGCCGGACGAGCTGACCGACGCGATCTTCGACCAGTCACGCGAGCAGCTCAAGACCGCCACGCGCCCGATCCTTCTCCACTGCTCATCGGCCAACCGTGTCGGCGCGGTGTGGCTCACTTACCGTGTGCTCGATGGCGGCTTGTCGTGGGACGATGCGCTGGCCGAAGCGAAGACCGTCGGCCTCAAGAGCGCCGACTTCGAGGCCAAGGCCAAGGACTACATCCAGCGGCACAGTTAGTAGCCCTCCCAAGCTCCCACACCGATCAGTGCCCACGCCAATCAGCGCCCAACACCGAACCATTGAGGAGTCTCGACCCGTGCCACACGACGCTACCAACTTCTACGAGTCTTGGCCCGCCGCGATGAACATGGCGAAGGCCAAAGGCCCCGACATCGGCAAGGCCTTCGGGCCGTTCTTCCAAGGACTGATGAAGGATGGCGGCGAGGGCGGGCTTTCTGCCAAACACAAGGAACTCATCGCCCTGGGTATCGGCATCGCCGTGCGCTGCGAGCCGTGCATCTACACCCACGTCGAGAAGTGCCTCAAGTCCGGGGCGACCGCGAAGGAAGTGATGGACGCCGCGGGCGTCGCCGTGATGATGGGCGGCGGGCCGGTGTACACGTACACCACGATCGTCGCCGCAGCGCTCGAGCACTTTGAGAAGCAAGGCTGACCGCGCCTTCTCGCCGCGCGGAGTATTGTGCACGTTTGTGTCGCCGCGCGCCCGCACAAACGGTACAGCCCGCACAGGTTCCCGCCGTGCCCATCCAAGTTCACGCGGACGGGGTCAAACACTCCCCCAATTCCGGCGACGACCACGCCCATCGCCCGTCTCCCTGCGCTCGAATTCACTGGCCAGTGAATTCGAAAGACCTTGGAAGGAAGCGCCTGCGGCCGGCCACTTTGGCACCCCGCCGCCGCCCGAGGGGTCGCAAGGCACGAGACCACATTCCCTCTGTATGATGGAGATGGAGAACGCCAATCCAACCCTCACGGATACCGGGGGAACTGAGCGATGGAGTCAACTGATTTATCTCCGTTCAAGCCGAAAGCCCCTGCCGCTGTCCAGCAAAGTAGGCGGCGCAGGTGGCCTGTGGTATCGTGCTTCTCGCTCGTCGTCATGGCTGGCGCATTGTGGCTCGTCGGATGGCCGTATCCGCGCTACCGCCTGACAGAAGACGTTACCCTTGTCTTCCCGAGGGACTTTCGTGGGCAAGCCAAGGTCCGAGTTTCCGACGGCGGACCGCGCCTCATCACAGGCAACGTCGAGCAGATTGTCTTTGACCCAAGCGGCCGGGCGATTCATGGAAACGCCAGGCCGCTGTTCCATTGGGCTCATCTGCGCGCGGAACAGGACGACGGAACCTTGTTACCCATCTGGGACGGAAACTATCGAAAACCGGAGCCAGGGGAGTCGCTTGGCGTGTGGTCCGGCGGATCAGGGAGCGCCGACGACTTCATCTGTTTCTATGTAGGCGGGCCTGACGACCAAGACGCCGCCAGTCGCGCATTTCTGCGCGAAGCGTACGGACCGGATGGAGAGAGATTGCTTCCCAAGAAGAAGGAAACGCAAGGTTGACGTAGGTCCCTTTCGCCGGGATAGGTGCGGGAAGGGGTGGAGGTTTGGGGGTGCGGAACCCCTTCCTGCACTGGCAGACCAAGCGCCTTCCGAGTTCGGCGGCACTCATCGCGCGCGATCGAACGCGGTCACTTCTGCCACAAGATCCGATCGCCCTGCAGCGGGACTGAGATTCCTCCCTCTACACCCTCTCCCCCCAACCCCTCGGACCGCTGGATCACGCGCGGCGTGTAGTCCGTCACGGCCCTCGCCGCGGGGATGTAGTAGGTCTCGGCGTACTCGCGCTCGGCTCGCTCGGCGGAGAAGCGCGGCGTGAGCGTCGCCATGCTCTCGCGGATCCGCTTGATCCACGCGGTGGGGATGGATTCCTCTCCGCGAGTGAAAAACTTGGCGACCACCCTCCATCACTCCTTGTGAAACATCAGGACCCGTGCCGAACAGGGCGGAAGGGTCAAGTCCAGGGCCGGTCCCGGGGGGGGGTCGGGGTCGCCGCTCAACAGCTCGCGGCATGCATACGTCCCCTCCTCGCCAAGGAATGCCATGACGTCGATCACGATGCGCTGGGGACTCTGGATATCGAAGTTGCACACCACCAGGAATCCGATTGCCTGCGTCCCGCTATCCCGCCGAAACGCGGCGAGGATGGCCGGATGACCACCATCGACGAAACGGCAGTTGGCGCCGCACCGGAATGCCGCATGCTCCGCGAGAATCGCGTTGACACACCCGATGAACCGGGCGAACCGGGGCCGCTCGGGAAACCGCATCTGTGGCTTTCTGCCTATGAAGTCAATTCGCTCACGTTCCCCGAGTTCGACGCCCTGCGGCATCCCAGTGGCACCGGTGCCGAGCAGTGCGGCGGCGACGTAGCGCGGGACGGTGGAGTCGGCAGTTCCGAACTCCTGGGCGGGGGCCCCGCAGTCGTGCGACGTGATGGGCATGAAGTACCGCACGTGCTCGGAGATCCTGTGAAGGTAGTTCAGATACTCGCGAAGATGCGGCACAAACTTGTAGTCCCAAGGCGTCGCCAGAACGAGGTTCAGGCCCCATGCCGGCCCGGTGCGCAGCATCGTCCGCTCATCGGTGAAGTACTCGGCGAGAAGACCCACCTGCGGATAATCCGAATGCAGGGCCGTCGTGACCGATTGAATGAACTCAGGATCGCCGCTGTGCAGGTTATCGAAGCGGACCAACCCGCCTGTCTCGCTGGCATACCTCGCCCAGAACAGCGTATAGGCGGCCATGTACGCCCATATCTCCGAGCGGACCGCCTCCGATGGATGGTCGTAGTTGATCAGGACCAGATCGTCCCACGTGCGCCAACCCTGGCTGGACCAATATCGGGCGCGCCGGAAACCGTCTGATTCCGATTCGTCCGGCACGATCCAATCCGGCGCCCTACGTGCCATCATGCTGGTCGCGCCCACGTGGTTGAGCACAACGTCAAAGCACAAACGGATCTTGAGCGCCTTGGCCGCCGCAACATATTCCTCAAACTGCGCCAAGCCGTCGTGTGGTGAGCCGCTGGTGAGATAGCCGGGATCGATATCGAAGAGGTTGCTCGCCGCGTAGGGACTCTCTGACGCATCCAGCGTCGTGATGGGCAGCAGATGAATCGCGTTGAAGCCCATATCGCGGATGCGCTCCAGATCGGCAATCCAATCGGCCACGGTGCCGGAGACGTTGGGGATCACTACGTAGACGCGCAGGCCGTCAACCAAAGGGGGGTCGATCAGGATCCAGGCGTCCGGAACGGTGTCGGGGACCCATGTGGCACCTCCATCCAGCGAGAACTCCGCTCTGAAGGACTTGAGACCTGGACGTCCGGAGGAGACGCGGCAGA
>JBGSRG010000382.1:0-2805 GCA_041737685.1 Phycisphaerales bacterium
CCCTCAGCGAGTCAGTCGCTTGAAACACTGCTCGATGCACACCGACCGGTAGAACGCCGTGGCATGTGGACTATCGGCCTGATGCTGTTCGCCGCGTGGGCCGCAATCGGAATGGTGATCGGCTTCAACGACATGCGATTATGGCTAGGAGGCTGTGGCGTTTTTGCAGTGTGCCTCTGGCTGATGAGTTGGGCGACGCACTCTGAGTACGACGCGATTGAAAGCGTGCGTCAGGCCAATCGCTTGCTGTGTCCGAGATGTCTGTACGACCTGCGCGGTGGGCCGGTAGAAGGTGCGTGCCCTGAGTGCGGGCTGGAGTATTTGGCGCACTCTGTTCGAGAGCACTGGAGTGTTGTGCTCGATCTGCACGAGTATCAAAAACGACAGAATCAGGCCAATGACGGCGGATGATCAGCGGCGACCGACCACCACCACCCGCGGCAACCCGTCGCCATCGTCCACCACGCGGCACGTTTCGGGATCAAGGTCCGGGTGAGCTCGAGCCATCAGTTTCAATCGCTCGGCGGTTGATGTTGCGGTCTCAAGCATCATCAGACCGGGCGTTCCCGATTCAGCCGTGCGCAGAAGGCCGGGTCCGTCGTTGAGAAGTGTTCGCAAGAACTTCAGGCCGTCGGCACCGCCGCGGAGCGCGCCCTCAGGTTCGTAGTTCTTGACGTTGGCGGGCACGGCTTCCCACTCGTGGTCGGGGATGTATGGTGGATTGGAGAGCAGATAGTCGAGCGGTGCGCCGCCAGCGCGCCCGGCGGGGTGATCGATCAACGGTGTCAGCAAGTCGCCTTGCAAGAACTCGACTCGATCGGCCACGGAGTGTCGCACGGCGTTCTTACGGGCCATGTCGAGCGCTGCCGCAGACAGGTCGGTCGCGATGGCGGTAGCCTTGGAGAGATTCTTCAGCAGCGCGATGGTGATGCAGCCCGAGCCGGTGCCAATATCGGCAAAGCGGATACCCTCGCCGGTGCGACCCTTTGAGCCGGGTGTTCCGCCGTGGGCCGCGCGGCAGTGGTGCAGCACCTGCTCAACGATGGTTTCGCTGCTGGGCCGCGGCACGAGCACGGCATTGGAGACGTGGAAGGGCATGCCGAAGAACCACTTCTCGCCGGTGAGATAGTCGATCGGCTCGTCTTTGAGTGCGCGGACGACCAGGTCGCGCAAAGTCTGGCGTTCGAGAGGGTTGGCGGGCCTCTCGAAGCGCGTGTACAACTCCATGCGTTGACAGCCCAGCACGTGGGCCACGAGCATTTCGGCCTGCATTCGCGGCGATTCAAGCCGCTTCTTTTTGAAGGAATCGGTGATCCAGTCGAGCAGCCGCTTGGTGTTCCACTCTTGACTGTGTTGTTCGCCCGCGTGCTGCGACATGGGCGGGAGTGTACCAGCGGACGAGCGCCATCAGTGCGCGGGCTGAGAATGGACGAGAGCATTGGGGCACGCGATGGGCGAGCGAATAGTGGTCGGGACTGGACTCGACGGATGGGGTCGGGACAATGCCCTGTGAGCCCAGCAACCCCAGAATTCGACGTCCTGCGATCTTTGTGGCCGTCTGAGAGGCGTTTGAGAGCCCCTTTGCGGACAACCGCGGCCCGGACAATCGCCGGCATGATCTGCAGCGCGATGGTCGCGGTTGCGGTGATGAGTGTCTTTGCTGTCACTGCGGGGGCGGCACACGCGGCGCAAGCAGGACACGCAGCACTGGCGATGCAGGCGCAGGGGGGCGATGCGAGGAGCGCTTCTTCAATCGACTCGGCAGCGGCAGCAGATCAATCGCCCTCAAGCGCTGCGGCGAAAGCATCCGCAAGCACACCCGTCACGGCCGGATCGGTCGCCAAAGCCAAGGCCGTCGCGGCGGAACTGGCCGACGAAGCGGCCGATGCGCTAAACCTTGCGTTCATCGAGCAGCGGTTCCTGGGCAATCCGGTGCTGAGTTGGCTCATTGCGCTCGGAACACTCGTGCTGCTGACGCTGGCGTTGTACGTGTTGCGAGGAGTGGGGGCGCGGCGACTTGCGCGCATCGCCGCCAGAACGCCGTTGAAGTGGGACGACGTAGCGGTGAGGATCATTCAGGGCGTGCGAATCTGGTTGTTGTTCCCGGCCCTGGTGTACGCGTCGCTTTCTGTGCTGCTGCTGCCGGCGGGCGGTACGCGAGCGATCCACGTTGTTGCGCTGATCGGCGTCGCGGTTCAGTTGCTGATCTCTTCCAAGCAGATCGTGGATGCGTTTCTCGAGTATCTGCTGAATCGCTCTCGACACGACGACGGCGAGCCAGACCCGGCGCTTGCGAGCAGCATGGGCGTGCTGAGAGTGGTCTTGTTTGGCCTGCTGATCATCATCATCGCGCTGCTGGCGCTCGACAATCTGGGTGTCGAGATCACGCCCATGCTCACCGGTCTTGGCATCGGCGGCATTGCGGTGGCGCTTGCGGTGCAGAACGTCTTGAGCGACCTGCTCGGGTCGGTGTCCATTCTGCTTGACAAGCCCTTCACCGTCGGCGACTTCATTGTGGTGGGCGAGCAGATGGGCACGGTCGAGAAGATCGGCATCAAGTCCACCCGCGTGCGGGCACTGAGCGGCGAGCAGTTGATCTTCGCCAACAGCGACCTGCTGGGCAGCCGGATCCAGAACTTTCGGCGGATGCAGGAGCGACGAGTCGTCTTTGGGATCGGCGTGGTGTACGAGACCCCGCCCGAGAAACTCCGCCGCGTGACGGGCATCATCAAGGCCGCGATCGAACGACAAAGGGGCGATGGGCCGACGCCGCTGGTCCGGTTTGACCGCGCACACTTCAAGAAG
>JBGSRG010000411.1:0-2993 GCA_041737685.1 Phycisphaerales bacterium
CTCCACCCCCGAGAACGGTCGCCCCCCCGTCCGCCCTGCCCCCCCCACCGCCGCGCACTCCCCAAGCGTCATGCGCGACTTCGGCATCGGCTGTCAGATCCTGCGCGCACTCGGCCTCTCCAGCCTGAACCTGCTCACCAACTCCGCCACCGACCTTCCCGGCCTTGAAGCATTTGGGTTATCCATTGCCAAACGAATCCCTATTTCCCCGGCCTTTCCTGATTATCGGAACCCAAAGCCCTGATTTCGCGCATTGCTAGGAAAATCGCGGGGTTGGGGCTTTTCATTCCTGATTCATTCTGGCATAATGACCTCCCTCGGTTAGGCGGTCCTATAGGACTGCGGTTTGATTGAAACACCCGGCCCGGGGCCCGCATACGGCCCGCACGAGGCCCGGCACACGGGTGATTCGCTTCGCTGCGGTTCGAGGGCTCCTCACTTCCTCTTATCCAAAGGTCGCGATCGATGCGTGGTCTCCGTTTGTAACGGATTCCCGACACCCGTCCGCACCCCATCCGCACGAGCCAAACGGCTCCTCATCCCGGAATCACAGGCACAAGCGCAGGGATCAAGCCTGCGCACGCAACCGTCTGCGGCGATGGATCTAGTCGAGGCTATGGCAGCCCCGCCCGTCACGCGCCCAAGTCGTCCACAAGGAAGAACCATGAACTGTTCCGCCCGTGTGCTCGTTCGACTCTTAGTCCTCTGCGCCTCCGTCGTCGCGCTCGCGGCCCCTTGCGAAGCGGTCAACAACGGCATCGAACCCGCCTGCACCGACACCCGCTACGACGGCGTCGGGCTGATCCTCAAGGTCAACAACCCCTTCGTTTCCTGCAGCCAGAACGTCTCCGGTACCTGCGTGCTCATCGATTCGCAAACCGTCCTCGTCGCGCGCCATTCCATCATCGCCTCCTCCACCTCCCCACTGCCCACCATCGGCAGCCGGGCCTTCAAGGTCCGATTCCGCAGAGCACCCGACGGCGACTTCCGCAACAGCTACTTCGCGGGTGTCAACAACTCCTGCCACGGCGACTACACCGAGGTTCACGTCCACGAGTTCATCCGGCCCGGCAATGGCTCAATGGACGTGCTCATGGGCCGGCTCGAATTCCCCATCCCCTGGATCCGAGCCATCCCCGCCGAGATCGAATCCGCCGCGATGCCCGGCACCGGCGAGCCGATCAAAGTCGCCGGCTGGGGCTACGCCGGACCTTGTTTCCGAACAGGCAACGCACTCACCCTCCGCGTCGCTTCCGGCATCCTGCCAACCCAAACCAACGGCTCCTGCTGCGTCTACCTCAACCCCTGCACCGCCCCCTTCGTCGCCGGCGATTGCTACGCCTGCCCCGCAGGCGGTCCCTGGGTCGTGCCCAACTTCCTCGACTCTGGCGCGCCCGTTCTCGTCGAGCGCCCCTGCGCCGCAAACCCCGAAAACCCGCCCGAACTCCGCGTCGTCGGCATCGTCTCCACCACCAACAGCGCTTGGCGACTCAGCGAGTGGAACCGAAACGGCACCACCAACACCATCGCACCGCCGCCATCACCCTGCGATCTCGACGCCGCCGACGTGAACCACGACGGCACCGTCGATCTCCTCGACCTCCTCGGCTTCCTCGGCGGCTGGTCCAGCTCCAATTGCCTTGCCGACGTCGACGGTTCAGGTACGGTCGACGTCCTCGACCTGCTCTGGTATCTCGGCGAGTTCTTCGCCTAAATCTCATCGCGGGAACGTCAAAGCCTCCGCCCACCTGATCGTTCACACCGAACGAGTCTTGACACCGACTGCGCACACCACTAGACTCTCTTTGATAGGTGTCTGATAGGAACGCACCCGGGCGGCAATTGCCGCGGCGTGCTCCTCGTGCTTTCCACGGTTCAGGTCGCGTGCGCGGCCTCGGCGGAGAAGCGCACGAGAACCGTCACCCGTCGAAAGGATCGAATCATGAAGATGTGTCAAGGATCGTGGTGTATCGCGCTCGCCGCCGGTGCAGTCGGCTTCGGCTCCGCACTCATGCTCGGCGCAGGCGAGCCAGACAAGAACATGAAGCCCCACTCCAAGCCCGCGGGCAAGGACATGTCCCACGCCCAGCCCATGCCCGAAATGACCGAAGCCCAGAAGAAGGAGATGGAGGCCTGGATGGCCGCCGGAACCCCCGGCAAGATGCACGAGAAACTCGGCTTCTTCGCCGGTAACTGGAACGCCGAAGTCACCTCGCATCACGACGGACAGACCGACGTCACCAAGGGCTCGATGAAGAGCGAGCCCATGTACGACGGCCGATTCATCATGTCCAAGTTCGAGGGAAGCATGATGGGCATGCCCTTCCAGGGCACCGCCATCATGGGCTACAACAACGTCACCAAGGAGTTCGAGCAGTTCTGGATCGACTCCATGATGACCTCCATGGCCCTCAACACCGGCACCATCGACACCGCCGGCAAAAAGATGACCCTCACCGGCGATTACGAGTGCCCCATGGACCACAAGCAGAAGTCCAGCCGCTGGGTCACCACCATCACCGGCCCCGACTCCTACACCATGGAACTCTACTACCCCAACCCCGAAGGCAAAGAAGAACTCGTCATGGTCAACAGCTACAAGCGCATGAAGTAAACCGCGCTCACGCTTGAGTCTTTAACTCTGCCTCCTTTGCCAACGAAGTCCCCTCCCAGGGGACTTCGTTGCTTTTTACCCACTCCCACCCCGGCTGACGCTCGGGCCTTTGCCGCTGTCCGTGCGGCACGAGCATCCCACCTTCACTTGTTGCTTTGCCCGCTTGCTGCTTTGCTGCTTTGCCATCGGTCCTGCGCCCCGCCTCCTCTCCTCCATACGCTTGCTCAATGTCCACCTCCGCCGCGCGCTCCAACCCACCGTCATCTTCCTCTTCGCACGCCGCTTCAACCAGCGCCCACGCCGCCAACGGCGCAACCATGCGCGCCCTGGTCAAGTCCGCCGCCGGGCCGGGCATGACCCTCGACACACACAGGCCACT
>JBGSRG010000440.1:0-1526 GCA_041737685.1 Phycisphaerales bacterium
CCCAAGCGTCTTGCCCAGTGTTCGCACCGACGGGCTGTTGGCCAGAACATCCGCCGCGTCCACCACCCAACTCATCGGGTCAATCAACTGTTCTTCGCCTTCCGCATCCACAACAACAAACCACACCGCCACACCATCCCCCGTGGCCGCAACGGGCTCGAGCATCGTCGTTGTGCCCGCGTCACCATCTTGCTGCCGTGGCTTCCCATCAACCCGCGACTCAACCAGCCGCCACGCGCCCGGCTTGCCCGCCGACAACCCCACCGCCAGCAGAGCCGCGTGAATGTGGCTCGGCAGAGCATCGGTCACCAACAGCGTCTCGTGCTCGCGTGTGTTGGGCGTACACACCAACACCTCTAGAAAGAACAACGGCGCTCCGGGATCAGGCACCAAAAGCGGGCTGACCACCGCATCAAACTCGACCACCTTCGCGACGACGTCGGCCCGAACGTGCGGGAACACCGGCCGCAGCCGCAACGATCCCGCGCTGCTGTCAACTTCGGACGCTTCCACCGCACGCGCCGCATCAGCGATCGACACATCACCGATCCGGACACTCGACCGCACCGCCCCATCGCTCTCAGCCTTCTCAATCTCTCCCTCACGCGGCGTCGATCCACAGCCCTGCACGAGCGCTGCCCCCACCAGCATCGCTCCCACCGTCGCTCGTCCAGTCGCGCACGCAGCCCGCAAGCCAAACCGCCGCAGCCGCGAATCTCTGAAACTCATGCCTCCGCCCTCCATGCCCGGGCCATCGCCACAAACGCCTCGCCGCGAGCCTCAAAGTTCGTGAACTGATCCCAACTCGCACAAGCGGGGCTGAGCAAAATCGCTCCGCCGCGCTCGGCCCGCTCCGTTGCGTTCGCAAACGCCTCTTCCAACGTGCCGCACTCATAAACTCTCAGCGCATCCGCCCCGGCAGCCTTCGCCGCCGCCGCAATCGCTGGCCCAGTCTTGCCGATCGTGTACAGCCCGCCCAACTCCAGCCCAAGCCGCGCAACCAGTTCAAGCGAAACCTTCTTGTCATAGCCGCCCGCGATCAGGTGAACACCGCGAGCACCACCACTCAGCACCGACGCCACCGCCTCAACCGCGCGAAGCGCCGATTCCGGAGTGGTGCTCTTTGAATCGTTGTAGAACCGAACCCCATCGCGCTCGCAGACGAACTCCAATCTGTGCGACAGTCCGCCGAAACTCCCGATCGCTTCGGTGAGTCTTTGCCCATGACTCTCGCCGAGCGCCGCAACGCAAACCCCCAGCGCGGCGGCCGCATTCTGTCGGTTATGCTCGCCCGGCAGCGCCATCGGCACTCTCGGCGCAAACTCGGGCAGGTTCGGGCCAATCGCTCGAGCCTTACTGACGTTCTTCCAGTCGCTCACCGTCACATCCGCACAAATCATCACGACGCTTGGCGAGAGTCCACGCAACAACGCTTGTTTGCTCGCCGCGTAGTGCTCAAAGTTGCCATGCCAGTCACAATGATTGGCCGAAATGTTCGTCACAAGTGCCACCTCGGGCGAAAACCA
>JBGSRG010000505.1:0-6019 GCA_041737685.1 Phycisphaerales bacterium
CACCACCGCCGGTGCCTGGTCCTTGTGGTCGATCAGCACCAGCACGCCGCCGCTGCGCTCCACACGCTGGCACACGTCGCGAAACACTCGAAGCACCCGCGGCTCGCCCAGATGCTCGATCAGATCCATCGCCACCACCACCGCTGGCTTGTCGCCGCTCTGATCATCTGATTGTGCGGCGTCATCTCGCACCAGCATCGCCAACCGTGCCATCCCCACGATCGGGCTCTCGCTCCCATTCTCCGGGCTGGAATGCTCGAGCATCCCCTCGCTCACCCCCTGCACGCACGACCACGTATACATCCGCCGCCGATCGTCGATCGCCGCTTCTCGGACCACCCGAAGCGCTTCGTCTTCCTCGTGCGTCGGCAGCCACACCAGCGGATAACCGGCACGAAACACCCGCGCCAGCCGCTCCCCATTGCTCAATCGCTCCGGAACGGCCACCATCGGTGTATCCCCTTGCTTCCCAACACGCGCTCGCTGGCTGTTTGGCACACCAAAGCGTATCAATCTTCAACGCCCAGCCCCATTTCACTCTGCCTCTACACAGCAAATCCCGCTTCGGCCATTGCCCAACCCTCAAGGGCGCGGTAGGCTGAACCATCCTTTCGCCACTCCCGGCCAGCCGGCCGGACATGATCTGCACGCAAACTCGGAGAGAATCATGCCCTTCCGCAAGCCGCTGCTCGCAATCCTCCCTTCACTCCTCCTCCCCTGCCTCGCAACAAGCGCTCTCGCTGCCGACGTCTATAACTGCACCGTCACCCCGGCCGCCTCAAACCTCTCCTACACCTTCAACGGCCTCGCGCCCACCACCGGCAATCTGCGCGGCGACACCACCGCCACACCCGCCTCGCGCACCAAACGCCCACCGCAGAACTTCTTCACTTGCGGCACGCTCACGCCCACTCAAAACGACCTCGTCCCCTTCACCGGCACCGGCACCATCAATGGCTCGGGCTCCAACATCCAGCCCACCGGCACTTTCACGCTCGAACTCAACACCGTCACCAATCAGGCCCGCCTGCTGAGCGCATCGTTTGATCTGCTCGGCACCAGCAGCGCCGCCGCCGCCGCGCTGCTCGACAACTTCTCTGTCCCTTCTTTCTGCGCCATCAACCCCGGCTGCCTCGTGCCCATCCCGATCACCATCGATCTTCCCTTGGGCGATGCCACCATCAGCGACGTTCTGGCCGATCTTGACGCAGGCCCCTACACCGGCACACTCACGCCCACCGGCCCCAACCAGTACAACTTCTCCATCAACGCCATCTTCGCGATCACACCCAGCGTCGAGTTCCTCGGCTCCCCCTTCAACACCGGCACCCAGAGCGTCCCCGTCGTCTTCTCGGGTTCTGCCACCGTCACCGGCACCACCCTCGCCGTCACCTCGTCGCTCAATCTTCAGTTCATGCAGATGGAGCCGACTCCCGTCGTCTTGCCCGAATCGCCCTTCACCATCACCGGCGTCGGTATCTGCGAAGGCCTCAACCTGTTGCTGGCCGCCACCATCACCTCCAGCAGCGCTTCCTTCTCCAGCATGTCCACCATCGTCTCGGCGGGCACCTTCGTCCCCCAGCCCTGCCCCGGCGACTTCAACAACGATGGCACCGTCGATCTTCTCGACCTGCTCGCCTTCAACGGACAGTGGTCGGCCAACCTCGGCCAAGCGGTAACCGCAGGCGCCAACGGCGATTACAACCAGAGCGGCACCGTTGACCTGCTCGACCTGCTCGCCTTCAACGGCGATTGGTCAAGCAACCTCGGCCTCGCCTGCCCATAAGGCCAACCCCGCTCTGCGCTCACCCAGCAGGCCCCGCGCCACCATCTGCCCACATTCCGCATCAAAGCCGCATCCCTATCCGCTCGATGTTCGGATAGTCCCGGGCCTGCCTCGCAAAGTCAGCGCCACCGTTCTCCCCACTTCAGGCGTCTCCCCGCCCGCCGACCGGCCTTTCTGCGGAGACTCATGACTTCCATCAGATCATCCAAGACCGTCGCGATCGGCATTCTCAGTGCCGCAGTGGCGATTCTCATCATCTGTGGTGCCGCCCAAGCTGCTCCAGTCCCCCCCAAGCCCACACGCCCCCAACTCGCCAAAGGGTCCGATAACACCAAGACCATCACGGCTCAACTCCCCACCGGACGCGAAACGCTCATCGTTTCCAGCACCCGAGCGGTCGGCACCCGGGCACGCTCCACCCAAGCATGGCCCGCCTCCGACCCTACCACCATTTGGACGCTCTCTTCGCGCGTCATCGTCTCGTCCACCAATCCCGATCCGCTCACCCTCTCCATCAAAGACCAAGGCCTCCTGCTCGCCCCCCTCGCCTTCACCGCCCGCTGGCCCGTCCCTTACTACACCATCGACACTGCATCCGTCGAGGCTGCCATCGCCCTTGCCGATCGTTTGCGCTCAATCCCCGGCGTGCAAGAGTCTTACGTCGATGCCACCAGCCCGCGTCAAGACCGTTCAGTCCCCACCGATCCCCTCGTGCCCTCGCAGTGGCACCTCATCAACCCCGCCAATCCCCTCGCCGACCTCAACATCGAGCCCGCCTGGGCCGCCGGCTACATCGGCACCGGCGTAACCGTCGGCGTGCTCGAAGGCGGCTGGAACATCGGCCACACCGACCTCAGCACCAAGTACGCTCTCGACGCCAGCCAGCCCGGCGAAGACTTCGGCAATCACGCTACCTCCGTCGCTGGCATCATCGGCGCTGCCGCCAACAACGCCCTCGGCGGAACAGGCATCGCCCACGGCGCTTCTCTCTCCCGCCTTTATTATGGCGACGACACCGCCACCGCCGAGGCCTTCGCCTTCCGCAACGATCTCAACGCCATCAAGTCCAACTCCTGGGGCCCCAGCGACATCGGACGCGCTTGGACCATGTCCGATCTCCAGCGGCAAGCCCTCACCGACGCCGCAACCACCGGCCGCGACGGCAAAGGCACCGTCATCGTCTGGGCCGCGGGCAACGGCCGAACCATCAACAACGACCGCGTTGATTACGACCCTTGGGCCTCTCACCCGTGGGTCATCGCCGTGGGCGCTGTCGGCCACACCGACACGCTCGGCACCTTCTCAGAACCCGGCTCCAGCGTCATGGTCGTCGCGCCCAGCCGCAGAACCCTCTCTGGCCCCGGCGATCTGGGCATCGTCACCACCACCGACGCCTCAACCTACACAACGTCGTTCGGCGGCACCTCCGCCGCAGCCCCCATGGTCGCGGGCGTTGTTGCGCTCATGCTTCAAGCAAACGCCAACCTTAGCGTGCGCGATGTCATGCACATCCTCATTAACACCGCACGCCGCTGCGATCCCGCCAACGCCTCTTGGTTCATCAACGGCGCTGGTCGCTGGACAAGCGACGACTATGGCTTTGGCGCAGTCGACGCGGGCGCAGCGACCGCCACCGCCGCAAACTGGCAAAGCGTCCCCAACGTCCAAGCGTGGACCAGCCCATCCCAAACGGTCGGGATGCTCGTTCCCGACAACGCCCCCGCATCTTCCGGCGGCGGGGTTGCGTCCACCATCCTGGTTCCCCGCCGTCTCATCGCCGAACGGGCCATCGTTCGTCTCACACTGCCGCACGCCGCGATCGGCCAACTCCGAATCACGCTCACTTCGCCTCAGGGCACGGTCTCGCGGCTGGCCACCCCCAGGTCTGACAACTCGGCCAACCGATACCTCAGCTACATGTTCACCTCGCTCAGGTCCTGGGGCGAAGCCACCAACGGAACTTGGACACTGCGCGCCAGCGACGAGGCCGCCGGAACCGACGGAACCTTCGATTCCTGGCAGATCGAGTTCCTCGGCACGCCTCTTTCGCGCCTCGCTGACTGGAACCAAGACTCCGCGGTCGATCTGCTCGACCTGCTCGCGTTCCTCAACGATTGGACCGACGGCGCAGCCGACGCGAACGCCGATGAATTGGTGGACCTGCTCGACCTGCTCGGCTTTTTAGACGTGTGGCTGGCCGAACTCGGCACCTGATCGACGCCTCATGCCGAACCGCACGCTCGCCCTTCTCTTGCTCTAAACAACGCACGCTTCAGCCACTTACCACAAACGCCAGCACAATCCACGTCCGAGATGCTTGAAATCCAACTCTTTCTGTGGCACACTCTTCCTGCACACCAAGATCCCGCTCAGCACGCCAAGCCCCAGAAAGTCCCGCGTATCAGCCTTTCAATCAGATCGACAAACAATCGAAAGAAAGCCCAACCCGCAGAATCGGCAATCTCTAAGTTCCTGAGCGGTCGTCCAGTTCGAATCTCGCCACTGACCTTTCATCAGTCCAATCCCGCTCCACACCAATCCCGCCCAATCATCGCTTAGTGCGCTCGATACGTATCACCCGAGCGCGTGTGTCCCCCGTAGCACGCACCCCGTTCACGCAACAAGAGGAGTCCAGACCGTGAAGATGAGAAGAAACCTGACCGCACTCGCAACACTCGCCGGCATCGCCGGTCTTTGTACGTCGGCCCTCGCCGTCGACAAGGATCGTAATGGCAGCGGCGTCCTGCTCAACCAGCCCGAGGGAACCATCCTCTCCGGAGAGTTGTACGAAGTCGTCGCTGGCGGATCGCCCATCGGTGATGAGCCGAACTTCGGCGACCGAGGCAACGACTGCGTTGGCTCCGCCTGCCAGGGCACCGTCTCCAACTTCGCCGGCGCCGCCACCTTCCGCCGCTCAGACCTCCTCGTGATCGCCACGACCGGACAGCAGCAGACATGGCGCGCTGCCGACAGTTTCTCCGTCACGACCGACGGCGACATCACCCAACTCTGCGTCATGGGCACCTATGTCACGCCAACCAACGCCGTGGTCGTAACCCCCGTCGGTGCCACCTGGCGGGTGCGCTACTACCCCGACGCCGGCGGCTTCCCCTGCCTCGTCCCGCGGGCTGAGTTCACCATCGGTGCCACTGCCCCCACCGCCGGCACCAGTTTCAGCGTCGACGCCGCCATCGACGGCGGCCTCTTTAACCGGTATACCTTCAACCACCCCGCCGTGCCCGTCGTTGCCGGCGAGTGCCTCTGGATGGAGGTCGTGGACACCCAGGGGCTGGCGACCGCTTTCTTCGCCATGCTCACCCAGACGCCCGTCACCGACGGTGACGACCGTGTCGCTTCAATCGCTGTCGTCGGCGCCAACTCTGCCGCAACCTACGGACCGGCGTCCATTCTCGCCGCCGCCAACAACCTGCACTTCTGTGTCAATGTCGGCACCATGCTCGACACGGTCACCGACTGCCCCGGCGTCGGCTTCACGCCCCCCTTCAACGACGAAATCAGCACGCCGACCATGCTGACCATCGGAGACCCCCCAACGCTCGGCACCACCACCAACGCCCAGCAGGACTTCATCCGTCCCTGCGGCAACACCGTCGCCAACGCAGGCGGCGTCTGGTACCGAGTCACTGGCACCGGCACGCTGCTTACCGTCGACGTTGACGGCAGCGCTTGCAGCGATCCGCAGGTCGCCGTCTACGACGCGACCGCCTTCGACGGTCCCGGCGGCGGCTCCGACATCTCCCTCATCTGCGTCGGCGACGACGACGACGGCGGCCCCGGCATCGCCTCTTCCTTCACCTTCTGCTCCGGCAGTGGCACCGAGTACCTCATCTTCGTCCGCCCCGCCGACCAGACCTTCAACAACAACTTCGCCGCCGGCCCCTTCAATATCGCCGTCAGCAGCGGCGCAGCGTGCGCCATGCCCGACGGCGGCAACTGCGACGTCGTCTCGCAGCCCGGCGATGTCGCCGAACTCGAGTTCTGTGGCACAACCAGCAACGACAACTGCAGCGGCAGCGTCGCCGCAACCGGACCGGCCGAGCCTTACACCATCGGCACCACCGTCTTCGGCACGCACACCACCGTCTTCGCGGCCTCCCGCAGCTTCGACACCTACGCCTTCACCGTCGTCGGTGTTGCTCAAGAGTTCGCCTTCACCTACGAGTCTGCCGCGCCCATTCTGGTCCAGTTCCTCACCTGCTCCGGCACCGGTGT
>JBGSRG010000526.1:0-2096 GCA_041737685.1 Phycisphaerales bacterium
TGCGAACGACCTGGCGACGACGCGGTTGCTCCTGTCTGCTCGCCATCGGCCTTGCCTCGCCCTCGTCCGCCACGCCGACGGCGCTTCCTACCCCCCGCGCCCGTTCCCTCTGCACCATCGCCGCCGCCAGCGGCTACTTCGGCATCGGCCACGGCCTGTTCGTCCATCTCGATCGGATGCAAAGGCTCTGCCAACACATCATCCTGTACGGCTTCTTCGACATCAGCCTCTTCGTCGGTCGAAATGTCCAAGGCCCAATCCGCCGAATCTGGCGCAACAAAGGGCTGCAACGAGTCCGGCCCAAGCCGCCGAATCTCGAGTTTCGACGCGTCCAGGTCGGCCCCGCGATCGTCATAGGCGTAGAACGTCACGCGGTCGACGGGGATCGCGTCGCTTACGCGAACGTCCACTCGCTTGGCCATCGTCCGTTCAACGCGCGAAAGCGCCCGGCGCTTGGTGCTCAGCAGTTCGCCCGCGATTCGCGGATGAACCACCAGTTCAACCCGGAACACACGGTCATGATCCAAAATCGCGGTGAGTTCGCGCAGCGCATCCGCTGCGACCGAGTCGGGGCGCTGCAGCAAGCCCCGACCGCGGCACGAGGGGCACGTAGCAAAGTGCTGGCTTTCGTGGCTGCCACGCATGCGCTGCCGTGTCATCTCGATCACGCCGAAGGGCGAGACGGGTGCCGTGGTCGTACGCGCTCGATCCTTCTTCAGGTTGTCCTTGAAGCGCTGCTCGAGTTCGCGCCGGTGCTTCATCGCCCGCATGTCGATGAAGTCGTTGACAATCACGCCACCAACGTCACGCAAGCGCAATTGACGCGAGATCTCGTCCACCGCCTCCATGTTGGTGCGATAGGCCGTTGTCTCGGCGTCTTTGGCGTCGCGCATACGACCAGAGTTCACGTCGATAGCGACCAGGGCCTCGGTCTCGTCGATCACCAGTCTGCCGCCCGATGGCAGCGGCACCTCTCGGGCGTGGATCATCTGTATCTGCTCTTCGATCCCGAGCGCGTGGAAGATCGGCGTCTTACCCGTGTAGCGCACCAGTTTGGTAGTTGTGCGCGGAGCCACGATCTTAAGAAACCTTGCGGCGCGGTTCAGCGAGGACTCGTTGTCGAGCACCACTCGCTCCACATCGCTCGAGAGCATGTCTCTCAAGGCCCGAACCAGCAAGTCGCTCTCGGAATAGAGCAGCCGCGGCTTGCTGCCCTGCTTCCAGCGTTTCTCCATGTCCTTCCACAGCCGAACCAGATACGCCAAATCGCGCTTCAGTTCGGTCTTGTTCTGGTCCATCCCCGCCGTGCGAAGGATGAACCCAAAGCCCTCGGGCAGGTCCAGTTGGTCGAGGATGTCGCGCATCTTGCGGCGCTGCTCCTCGTCCTCAACCTTGCGGCTGACGCCCACCTTGTCCATCAGCGGCATCATCACCAGAAACCGGCCGGGAATGCTCAGATAACTCGTGACCGTGGGGCCTTTAGTGCCCACGCCCTCCTTCAGCACCTGCACCGCGATCTCTTGTCCACGGCGCAGGCAGGCCTGAATCGGCGGGCGCTCGCGCCGCGGCGTCTTCTTGCCCACGCGCTCGGTCGTCTCGGCGTCTTCGCCCGGAAAGTACCGCGGGTGCAGGTCGGTCACGTGCAAGAAGCCGTTGGCCTCAAGCCCGAAATCGATGAACGCAGCCTGAATCCCCGCCTCCACGTTCATCACCTTGCCGACATAGATGTTGCCAACGTGTGACACGTTGTCCATCCGCTCGGCGTGAAACTCCTCGAGCCGGCCACCCTCGACCAACGCTACGCGGCACTCTTCGCCCGGGGCGAAGTTAATGACCATCTCCTTGCCCACGTGCTCGCTCTTGCTGTTCTGCTGCGCCTTGGCGGGCGATTGCTTGGTTGTGGTTGACATAAATACTCAGACCTCCATGTCTTCGCGCGCTGCACCGTTGTCGTCAACGCCACCAAGCCCCAGTCCGCCGAACCACCGCACAACATTCTCGTTGGCCAATGACCAACGATCAAACGTGTGCGGCGGCGTGTACAGCGACTGCTTTGGGTGAGGTGAGAGCGACATGCGCGGCCCCGCGAAGTTGGC
>JBGSRG010000533.1:0-4840 GCA_041737685.1 Phycisphaerales bacterium
CGCTGGGCAAGGGCGCGAGTTTGCACGCCGATCACGGGGCCCCGTTTTTCACCTGTTCTGATGACCGCTTTGTGCAGCATGTGCAGTCCTGGGTTGAGCAGGGCGTGTGTGCGACCTGGCACCCCGAACCTTACATTTGGACCGGCAAGCAACTAAACCGTGAGGTCACGCAAGAGTCACTCTTTGTCGGAATGCCGGAAATGCGGATGATCTCTACTCACCTGGCCACAGGCATCGACGTCCGAATGGGGCTCACGGTCACCGGGATCGATCAAACGTCAGCAGGTTGGGCGCTGCGGATCGCGATTCGAGAAACACCGGTAGCCTTCAACGATCCGTTCGACGTGGTTGTGATGGCCGCACCGCCCGAACAGACAGCCCGCATCTTTGACCAGCATTCCGAGCAGATCCGGCGACAACTCGCCGATGCTACAACCACGCCCTGCTGGGCACACACCATTGTGCTCCAAGGCGAAGCGCGAGGGCTCCCCGGCGTGCTTCGCGTGTCGGGGGGCGAATCGATCCAACTGGTCGTCAACGAGAGCGCCAAGCCTGGCCGTCTCCGGGCCGATGCTCTGTCGCTGCTTGTTGCGCACGCGTCGGTCGAATGGTCGGCTTCCCGATACGAAGCAGAACCGACCGTGGTCGGTCGCGAGATGACCGATGGGCTGTTGTCGCTCTTGCAAAGCACCACCAGCGATCGGTTTCGGCTTTCGGAGTTCTCTCCCGTCGCCGCACACCGATGGGGTCTGGCGCGCCCTTCAACGCCCGTGTCCGGACGGTGCGCCGTGGACCCGGACGCTCGCCTGGTTGCCTGCGGTGATGGGTTCGGCGGCGCTGGCCTCGAATCGGCGTTTCTGAGCGGACACGCGGCGGCGGAGGCGGTACTGGCGCTCGAATGACGCCCTCCGGCACGGCGTCCTCGGCACACGACCTGTTTGAGCGGCCAGACGAGAAATGACCGGAGGCGATCGCCTTCAGCCCACAATCGAGGCGGTGTTCATGAGTTCTTCCAGGAATGCCAGGGCGACAGCGCCGCGAATCTGGAAGGGATCCATCCGCGGCTTCTCGGAATACTTCAAGACGACCCCGGCGTTGAGCTTGTCCAAGTCCACGCGGCCCATCCGCCAGCTTGAGAAGCGGCGCTCGCTGATCTCGGCGTATTCCAAGAGCGTGACATCGTCGTGCCGGTCGTCGCGGAGCACCTTGCCGTAAAGCTGGTTCACTTCCTCGCGGCCGCCCTCGAGCGCCTGCATGAAGACGTTACCGTGACACACGCACAGCACGCCCGTGATACCAGCGTTCGGGTTGTTCTCACGAGATTTAGCGAGAATGCTTTCGATTGCTTCCCCGGTGACCGGGCCTTTGGATCGGCTTGCATAGAGCAAACGCACGAGCATGGTTGTGTCCTTATTGGCGAGTGCCGTCGTTCAGGAGCGACAAGAACTCCCGGCGGAGATCTGGGTTCTTAAGGAAGCTGCCCCGCATCACGCTGTTGACCATCTTCGAGTCCATGTCCTTCACCCCGCGCCATTGCATGCAGTAGTGGTCGGCCCGCAGGACGATCGCCAGGCCATCTGGTCGCATCTTCTCCTGCAACAGGTCGGCGAGTTGGATCACCGCTTCTTCCTGGATCTGCGGACGGGCCATCACCCATTCAACCAGCCTGGCGTACTTCGACAGGCCGATCAGCGCGGAGTGTTCGTTTGGCATGACCCCGACCCAGACCTGTCCGATGATCGGGCAAAGGTGGTGCGAGCAGGCGCTCCGCACGGTCATGGGCCCGACGATCATCAACTCGTTGAGTCCCTCGACGTTTGGGAACTCGGTGACCGACGGCATCGGGGAATACCGGCCGCGGAAGACCTCGTTGATGAACATCCTTGCGACGCGCCCGGCCGTGTCCTGGGTATTGTGGTCGCTCCGCGTGTCAATGACCAGTGTCTCCAGAACCTGCTGAAACTTCGCCTGCACCTCGACCTGGAGCGCCTCGAGCTCGCCGGGCTCGATGAAGTCGGAGATGCTGTCGTTGGCGTGAAATCTCTTTTTGGCCCTGGTCAATCGTTGCCGGATTCGATTGGACACAGGGGTACCGTGGTCAACGATGTCTGTGTTCTCGTCCACTCATGCCTCCGAAGCGTATAACTCGCGATCACTACAAAACCGACCTCGACTATCTGACTATACGCGGCTGCTCGCCGTACCCATCCGTGGAGGCACCGCGTCCATCATGTGGCATTCGGCTTGGCGCTGGTCGACGCTTGCCACTTGGTGTGATCCTCGGAGCAGGGTTCACCTCCCCTTCAAGCGGGCGAGGCCGCCGTCCACTCCCAGCACCTGCCCCGTCGTCCAGTCGCTCTCAGCGCCCAACAGGAACGCGATCGCTCGGGCGATCTCCTCGGGCTGTCCGATCCGCCCCAGCGGATGCATCGCCACCGAGGCCTTCAGGGCACTCTCGTTGTCGGTGATCCGCCGGGCCATCGGCGTGGCGACGAGCCCCGGCGCAACCGCATTGAATCGAATGCCAGCCACTGCATATGTCGCGGCGGCCGCACGTACCAGCCCCTCCACACCCGCCTTCGCCGCTGCGATTGCCTCGTGATTCAGCAGTCCGATCCCCGCCGCGCACGACGACATCAGCACCACGCTCCCGCCGGTCCCCTTCATGTGCTTGCCCGCCGCCCGCGTCAGTGCGAATGCTGTTCGCAGATTGAGGGCAATGGTCTCGTCAAAGTCCTGCGACGTGGTCATGTGCGCGGGCTTGAGCAGGATCGAACCCGCAAGGTTGACCGCCGCGGTAATGCCGGGGTGCGATTGGAACACCGCGTCCACCGCGTCAAAGTCCCGCGCGTCCACGACCGCCGTCTGCCCCGCGCATGTTGCGGCAACGTCTTGGAGCGCGTCCTCTGTCCGGCCCGCGAGAACCAGAGACCAGCCTTCACGATGGAGCAGCTCAACGAGCCTTCGACCGATCCCACCCGCCGCACCGACCACGAGACACTTTCGATCTGTCATGAAAGTCTCAATCCTTGGTTGCGAGGCGGGTTGCCCCGGGGTCATCCTGACGTTACGCCTATCCCAGCAACAAGAGGGCGATGATGCCCCGGACTGTCCAAGCCATCGTCCTCAACCAGTTCGTGGCCACAAGCCGACGCCAGACCGCCCTGTCGAATCCCGATGCCAGCCGCTCGTGGAGGGGAACCTGCACGGCAAAGGTCGAGATCCAGATGAGAACGAGAAGAGCTAGGCCGATCCACCGCATCAGCGTTCCAGCCAACTCTGCGGGCGGCAACCAGACAAGCAGAAGAGCAGAACCACCCTCCAGGAGCATGACAGGTCCGACGATCCAAGTCGTTCGTCGCTGGTGAGTTCTGGCGTACGCCGAAAGGGCGTCAGTGGGGACCTCTCCCATCAGTGGGTAATGCACGACCTGGACGAACCAGATCAGCCCGACCATGAACCACGTCGCGCCGGCATGGGCCAATGGAATCAGTGAGGTCAGCTGATCGGGCACGCGAGCTCCTTGAGATCGGGCCGATCGGCGGCTGTGGCGTGCCGGTATGATCGGACGACTTGGCCGCGATGAAGCACGAATGCCCCAGGCATCTGAAAGCCGTCGCCCTCAAGTTTGCCGATGCCGTGCCCCCGCAAAGCGGCGAGTACACCGGCGAACCAAACACGCGGTCCAAAGAGCTGGAGGAACGATCCGCGCCCGAGCTCCATTGCCCGGTAAAGCAGCCGATCCGGGTCTGCGAACCAGACGGCTGAAGCGAGTCCATGCCGCTCACCGAGTGATCGGAGTCCTTCGGACGACGCCGTCATACCGACCACCGCAAGGCCCACGCCAGCCCTTTCGATGTCGGCTTGCTGCCTCGCGAGGTCCGAGAGCGTCTGCTTGCAGAATGTGCAGCCAGAATGCCGGAGCAGCACAACGAGTGTTTGCCGATCATCGGCCAAAGCCCGAAGCGTTCGGCCTTGGCCGTCGCGGAGACCATCCAGAGCGGCATCGAGCGTCACGATTCCCTCTGGCGGCAACGGCTGCGCGGCCCTCGCCGCGTGCCACAAGATCATTGAGAAGGGAACCCACCACAGAAGGTCGTTCGTGAGGATCGTCACCCCCATCGACCAGGGGAGCTGGCCTCTCATCGCCGCGTCGATGAATCCGATCGGTCCAAAGATCTTGCCGAGCAGGCCCACAAGCACGATTGGCCAGTGGCGTGCGGGGTCTCGCGCGGCGATCATGTAGCCCAGCCCATACACACCCACGATCATGCCGATGCACGCCCATAGCTGGGGCCATAGTTCCGTGTTCGATGGTGATACGCCCAAAGCCTTCAGCGTCCAGATCGGCGCAAGGACCATCGCGCCCCCCCACACGATGTTGTACGCCCCAGCGACTACGAGCCAGCGACGCATCCACGTCGGGGTCAGAGTTGTTCGCGGAGTATCACTGGCCACGTTTGCTCCCCGAGGCCTGCAGCGCCGAGATGGTCGCGTCGTGCCGATAGTCAAACATCAGCTTCAGCTTGTTCCGCACATGCCATCCCGCAAGCAGCTCTCCGAGCCGCCCCAGCGGAACCGCATACTCGATGCGATCCTCAAGCACGCAGCTCGCTGGTCCCGTCGCCCGCACCATGTGCCGATGTATCCACGACCTGAACGGCCCTGAGACTTGCTCGTCCGTGAACTCGCCCCCTTGCTCACCACGATCGATAAAGTCTCGGTGCCGCGCGACCCATCGCAACTTCATCGGACCGATGTGCAGCACGAGCACCGCGAGCGCCCCGTCGCCCAACGATGCGGGTGGCTGCTCAACAGTCACTTTCTCCCACGGAGGGAT
>JBGSRG010000401.1:0-3038 GCA_041737685.1 Phycisphaerales bacterium
GCCGCCCCGGCCGCCGACACGCCGCGTGGCCGCGGCGGAGCGTTTGACGGCTATCAGATCGTCGGCTCGCTGCCCGGCGGCGGATCGGGCGGCAAACTCTTCATCGCCATACCCACGCCCGAGAAACTGGCAGCACTGGCACGGACCGGGCAGAAGAACATTGATCGTGTCGTCATCAAGTCGTTTTCGCTGCGAGACGGCAGCACACTTCCGCAGATCGTACGAGAGAACCGAGCCATCCCCGCGGCAAGGCGGCTCGGGCTGATCCTTGAACACGAACTCAACGAAGAACGATTCTTCTACGTCACACGCTACGTGCCCGGCGAATCGCTCGCTCTTGCTGGCCAGCGACTGCACGCCGAGTCAGGGCCAGAAGGCCTCGACGATCGACGGCTGGCTCTTGCCTTGGCGTACATCGCCGATCTGCTCCGCACGCTCCGGGCCTATCACGCTGGCGGCCTGTGGCACAAAGATGTGAAACCCGACAACATCATCGTCTCGGATGGTCGCGCTCATCTGGTGGACTTTGGGCTGATCACGCCACTGCGCAGCAGCATGACGCTGACGACGCACGGCACTGAGTACTTTCGCGACCCCGAGATGGTGCGCATGGCCCTGCGTGGCGTGAAGGTGCATGAGGTTGAGGGGAGCCGCTTTGATCTTTACGCCGCCGGAGCGGTGCTCTATGCGATGATGGAAGATTCGTTTCCAGCGCACTCTGGCCTGAGCCAAATCTCCAAGCGTTGCCCCGAGTCGGTGAAATGGATCATCCGGCGGGCCATGACCGACTATGACAAGCGCTATCACAGCGCAGACCTCATGCTCGCAGACATCGAGTACGTTCTTGCCGGCAGCGATCTTGCGGCGATCCGGCCGGTCGATCTGCCCAGTTTCCGCTCGATGGGCGAGGGCGGTGTTGGAGAGGGCACCGGCGGAGTTGGCCTGCCACATGATCGAGAAGCCGCGAACCTCGTAGGACCGGGCGGCGCAAGCCCGCTCGGCGGTGCGGCGGGTTCAAGTTCGCGAAGCATGGATCACCCGTGGGAAGCTGACGAAGCGTCGAATCTTGCGGCGGCATTCCCGGCGAGCCAGCAACCTGTTAGGGGAAGCGGCGCACCCAG
The DNA here is from genome assembly GCA_041737685.1 of Phycisphaerales bacterium. Taxonomy (GTDB): domain Bacteria; phylum Planctomycetota; class Phycisphaerae; order Phycisphaerales; family UBA1924; genus JAHBK01. The sequence goes on from JBGSRG010000401.1 coordinate 1,122, forward strand.
GCCTGCCCGTGCAGGTTCGCCCCGCTTGAGCGTGACCGACTGGTGGAGCGGTCGATACGCCGTGGCAAATGGCTCGGATGCGGGCCGTTTCGATGGCTCGAAGGGTGATCACTCGTTCCCGGCATTCGCCGCGAAGGGGCGGGATGCCAGGGCTGGCAAGGACCACCACCCGAATCAAGACCTCGACCGCGCCCGCGTCAAGGCCGCCAAATCGCTCTCGAAGTCGAAGGCCAAACGTGAACGAGGAGCACAGAGGTTTGAGCCCGCCAGCCTGAACCCCGGTGTCGTTGTCGGATTGCTGGTCTTCGTTGCACTTTTGGCGGTGGTCCTGATTCCCACAACATTCCTGGCGTCCACCCATCAGCCTGCGCCGGTTGCAAGCGCAGAGCCAGGGCCGGCCGACGGTGCGTGGCTCGTCGGCACCGCCGACCTCGACCTGCCAGCGTGGAACCGTTCCGCGATGCCCGCCGATCGTTCAGCCCTTCCTTGCGTCATTGTGCTGCGAGACCCGGCGGGCCTCACGTCGACCGAGCTGGCTCCGCTTGAGGATGCCCTGCAGTCACTGCGACAGCAGGGTTACCGCGTTGAAGGCGAAACGCTCGCACACTCGGGTGGAGTATCACGACTCCTTGCCCACCAGCGGATACAGGCAAGTGCAAGTGGAGAACTCGATGCAGTAGCATCACTGCGAGCCGCGATTGGCCTCTCGCCATTCACCTCGACTCAAGGACGCGACGCTGTGCAGCAGTGGCTTTCCGAACGATCGGAGGACTGCGTCATTCTATGGATAGATCGCGGGCAAAATGGTGATCCTGTGGCTTGGGCGATCACTCGCGGCGTGGGCCACTCGAACGGCCTCTCGGCGGTGGTCGACGCCTTTCACCCGGCCCGAGCCGAAGCCGGTAGTGGCCGCGATGATCGAACCGAGTCGACGCGGACCAGACGAGCACGCGGCCGTAACTGAAGGATGTTTCTCTTGCGATGATCGCGGTCGCGGCTGACCCGGCAAGCCCCGCCGCAAAGAGTCGCCGAATCGAAACGTTACAGGCACTTTAAGAGTGGTGGGAGAGTTTCGCAAAGCGGTTGAATGTGGCAAGGGCCTGACCCCGCGCAACTGTCTCCTTTGCCAGCTGCACGCCCGCCTTGAAGTCATCGGCCACGTCTGCGACAACGAGCGCTCCCGCCGCGTTGAGAAGCACCAGATCGAGCCGTGGTCCCGGATCGCCGCGCAGGCAAGAGAGCATGGCCGCGGCCGCGGCGTCGAGTGAATCAACCCGCAGTTCTTCGACTCTTGCGCGAACCAGACCGATGTCGCGGACATCGACCCGCTTGGCGTCGATCCGTTCATTGCGAACTTCATGCACCAGATTGGTGGCCGTGGTTGACAGTTCGTCGAAGCCATCCTCAGAATGAACCACCATCGCGCGGTCTGTCCCCAATCGGCAGAGCGTCTCAGCCAGTTTGCGCGCCAACTCAGCCGAGAACGTGCCCAACAACTGCCGCGTGGCACCCGCCGGATTGGTCAGCGGGCCGAGCAGGTTGAAGATGGTTGGAAAGCCGAGCGACTTGCGCACACTCGCCGCGTGCTTCATCGCTGGATGATGTCGCACCGAGAAGCAGAAGCAGACGCCAACTTCTTCCAGACACCGCGTCTGAATCGAGGCATCGGCGTGAACATTTGCACCAAGCCGTTCAAGAACTTCCGCTGAGCCGCGGCCCGTGCGAGAGAGCGAACCGTGCTTGGCAACATACACAGGTGCATCGAGCATTCGCGCCGTTGCCGCGACCACGAACGCCGCGGCCGTTGAAACATTGAAAGTCTTGGGCGAGCCGCCGGTGCCGCACGTATCGATCACCCGCGCATCTAGTGGGAGCGTGCTGGGCAGCGGCACACGCGAAACGTGCGCGCGCATTGCC
>JBGSRG010000545.1:0-6891 GCA_041737685.1 Phycisphaerales bacterium
CCCGATTCAAGATCGCGGCCGCGGAAGTGGCGGGTCATGTCGCGCATGAGTTGCTGCCCGCGCATCTGCTGTTGAGGCGCTGCATGCTCGCCCAACCCGTTTCGCAAGAACGATGCCATGCCGGCCATCGCGCCCGCGTCAGGTCCGCGCCCACTGGCAAAGACCTCTTCATCGCGTTTGGCCTGCTTCTGCGCGTCGTCCAGCAGTTCGGTGTCGCTCTTCTTGCTCTCTTCTCCCGAGAGTGTTTCCATCATCTTGACGATTTCGAGGTACTTGTCGTCGAGGAAGGCCGCTCGCTGCTCGGTGGGCACGCCCACGTAGTCCACCGCGAACTTGTCCCACACGTCCACGATGAGTTTGCTCGCGTTCTTCATCATCTGATCACGAAGATCGCCCCCGATGCTCGCGGCGAAAGCGGCCATCAGCACCGAGTCCGACGATCCCATGGTCTTGACCCGGTCGATGAGTTGCCTGAGCAGGTCGAGCCGCTCATTCACGGGCAGTCGGTTGAAGTCGTCTTCGAGCAGTGTGTACTCAAGCACCTCATCCATCGGTGCCGCGGCGAAGTTGGGCTGCGGCGCCGGTCGCAGCGCGAGAAACGCCCAAACCCCGAGGCCGACGAAAGCAACGGCCAGCGACGACCATCGCAATCGCGGCCGACGCCACCAATCCAGCACCGCCGCTCGAAGGCGAGCATCGGCCCGATTGAGCCAGCGGTCGCCCTTTGGCCTTCGTGTGGGAGAGGGCCGCGATGGGCCGATCTCGCTGCGTTCGTCGTCGGTCAGTAGACCGCCGAAGACGCTCGTGCCCGCGCCCGCGACCATCCCGATGCCCTTGCTGGTGCTGGTGCTCGTTTGGTGCGAGGTGCTAGCGGATGCCGACGGACCTGTGACGGCGGTACCCGACGATGCCCCCGAACTTGGTGCGTGCTGCGACGGTGAAACTCGGGTCGTCATGGTTTGGTCTCAGTTACATCCCGGCAGCGGGCGGCCGCCATATCGCGAGATCACGTCGCAGATGAGGTCACGTACCACATCGTCGCCCGTTGCCTCGACGTCCAGGCTGGCGAGCGGACTGGCCCAATCGGCCCGCCAGTCCCCGAAGTAGTTGGCGTTGCGTGCGACGGCGCCTTTGCGTAAGTTGTGCCAGTCGTCGTTGTCGAGCATCACGGGCAGTTCGCGCCAGCGCGGCTGCTCGTAGGTCTTGGTCACGGCGCGTGCCGGGTCGTTCACGAGCGCCTGCTCAGCGCCAAGCATGATCGAGCCGGCGAAGTACTCGTAACTCACGCCTGCGCTCCGCCACAGCGGCTCAAATCCCGTCGCGGCGTCCTTGCCCACGGTGTCGCTCGGGCACCTGAAAACATCGGCGACCTGAACGAACAACGAACTGGCATCGCCAGGAATCTCTCGCACGGGCTTGGGCACGCTGAGATAGGCCGTCATCACGTCGAGCAGGGAGACGTCGTTGGTGCCGCTCGCATCGGGGTCGTGCAACGGCCGAACATAGGGCAGCACGTCCTTCGAGTCGTTCATGTAGGTCGCGATACCCTGACCGAAGGAGCGCAGATTGGCCAAGCACTTCACGCGCCGTGCCGTCTGTCTGCTGGATTCGAGCGCTGGCAACGTCAGCCCGACCAGCAGGCCGATGATGGAGATCACGACGAGCAACTCGATGAGTGTGAAGGCGCGACCCAACCGCGTTGGCGAGTAAGATCGAGGATCGGGCGTTTCATCGCGTCGGGTGGTCATGGTGAGAGAGGCGTTGACGGTGTGTACGGGTGTGTTCGACGAACTTGGATCGGGAGATGAAGCCGTAAGACGGTTCATACCGTGCCGGGAGAGAGGGGCACGTTGAGAGAATCTACCGGCCGGACTCGTTTAGGATTCGCCCGCGTCGGTTGAACAAACTCGCACGGGGCGCTGCAGAAATGGGCCGGTCTGAACAGAAGGGGCAGGAACGAGTCTGGGACGGGGCGCTTACGCGGCTTACTTCGGGTCAAAAAGCATGCGAGCCAGTCGATTGTTCATCGCGTGTCCGGTCTTGTGAGCGACGATGCGTCCGATAATCGGCCGACCCGCAACGCCGAGATCTCCCAACAGATCCAAGACTTTGTGCCGAACAGGTTCATCGGGAAACCGCAGAATGTTCTCGATCGGTCCTTCGGGACCGATGACCAGCATCTCTCGCGGCGAAAGATGAGCGAAAAGACCCATCTTTCTGGCCGCTTCGGCCTCTGCGGCGAGGCTAAACGTCCGGGCGGGCGCGATGTCTTGCTGATACTTCGCCGATCCAGCCCGCTCGAAGTAGGCTTCGGTGCGGAAACTCCGCTCGCCGCACAGACTCGCTCGGACCGCTGGTGTCACGCCGGGAGCGCCGGAGTAGTCGATCTGATACTCCAGCACCAGGGCGGGTGCGTCGCCCGCAACTGGGGGCTGGGCCTCGATCCACGCGCCGTGCTCACCCTCGATTCGGATGGTCTGTGCGATGGTGAGCGCGGGCACCGAGCCACCATTGGGCACCACGCCGACAGCGTTGATCGCTTCGACGAACAGCATGGCCGATCCATCGCCGATGGGCAGTTCTGGGCCGTGAACATCGATGCGGGCATCGCTGATGCCCATCCCTGCGAGCGCGGACAACAAATGCTCGACGGTCTCGACGCTCGGAGAGCCTTGGCTTTGAGGACTCTGGACCAGTACAGTCCTGCGGCTCTCCTCGCGCACGGCGTGGGCGCTCGAGCGGATTTCGGGATTCCCAGCCAGATCGGTTCTGCGGAAGACCAAGCCCGTATCCGCGGCTGCGGGCTTGATGGTGACGCTTGTGCGAACGGCGCGAAAGAGCGATACGCCCTGGACAACAGCATCAGCGGCGAGGGTCCGAGTTGGGACCAGCGCGTGCCCGAGGGTTGGTTCATCGGCGTGGACGAGCGTGCTCATGGAGGGTGATCCGCGAACGGTTTGGGCACAGTGACTACGGGGTGCAGGTGCTGCCAATGGCCGGCACCCAGGTGCCCAGAAACGTCAGCAGATCATTGACGTCAACCCGAGCATCGGCGTTGAAGTCGGCTTCGAGCTGCGTGCCCGTCATTCCGAGTTCAGACGTCCACAGGCCTATGAAAGTCAACAAGTCTTGGAGATCAACCGAGCCAACGCCGTCGTACTCACCCGGGCACAGGAACGGTATCTCGGCAGAAACCATCTGCAACTGCGATTCGCCCAACACCGACACCGTAGCGGTGACGTTCGCCGTTGCCGGGCTGTTCAGGGCATAGAAGACCCGAACCCGCCACAGCGCATCGACTGAACTTGAAGGGGCAATCGGACCGGTCTGCTGCGAGAGCGATTCGAGCACGAGCAGCCCGTCCTGCGAGAGCGTGAGCGACGCGGAGCCCAACCCCAGATCGCCCTCTGCCCCAATGGTGGCACGGACCCGGCCGATCCTGCCGCGAATCAGCGGCGAACGATCAACTTCGAGCGTGAGCACGGGCGGAGCGACCTCGACAAAGCCCTCTTCGGTCGCGAGCGCGAAGCGCTCGACACCCACGAGGGGGTCGAGCGATGTGCCCGCGACCGAGACTCTGAGCACCACATCGCCCGAAGGCACCACGCTGATCTGCTCGACGTTGTTGGTGAGCGTGCTTGACGAACCCAGAAGTATGCCATCGGGCCGATAGACGAACAGATCAAGATCGGTGAGGGCGCGCACGGCGATGGGCGTGCCGATGGATTGATATCCGAGGTGACGGTTCCACACGAGCGTTGCCTTCTCGTTGCTCAAGAGCGTGCCGCGATAGAAGCGCGCTGAGGGCGTTGGGGTGGCCGGGTCGATATCCACGGTTGAGATATGCACGTCTGGCGCGTTCACGAGCGCTTCGGCCATGTCGATGTAGCCCCAGCCGTAGGTGGGCGACCAGTGGCTGCCCGCGACGGGAACATCGTCGGTCGAACTCGAGAGCGTGCCCGAGTCGCTTATCGCATCCGCAGTGTTGATCAGCACGGCCTTGCCAGCGATGGGATCGTCGATGCCGCGAAGATCGGTGACAAGCAGATAGCAAGACCCTGCGTGCGGTGCGGCGGCGGACGTGCCGCCGAAACCGACAAACGGTGTTCCTGTTGCCCAGTTGGGTCCGCAGGTCACAACACCCTGGCCTGGGGCGGTGAGGTCGGGCTTGCGACGCCCGTCTTTCGTGGTGCCGCGCGAGGAACTTGTCGTGATCCGATCGTCGGCGCGATTCTCGGTGCCCTGGAACGTCATGTTCGCGACGCCCATGAGGTTGTACGCCTGTCCGGGCTGGGTAATGGTCTGCGCACCAGAGCCGCCATTGCCCGTCGACTTTGAGACCATGGTGCTGGAACTATCGATGAATGCGTCGAACCAGCGCTCGTTGTCGTGATAGCCCGTGGTCGTTGAGCCGAGGCTGAATGAGATGTTCACGACCTCCGGCTTCTGGGGTGCGTTGGTGATCATCCAGTCGCCGTGCGCCCGCGTTGTTGTCCCGCCGGCCAAACCGACGAGGTACGCATCGATGCCCGGCGCGATGCCCCGGAGTGTCGCGTCGCGCGAGGTGATAATGCCCGTTACCGACGTGCCGTGTCCGTTGGAGTCGATCGCGCTCACGCCCGGTGCAGGAAAGAACGTCAGGCCGCCTGTGGCAAAGGCCGGATGATTGGCCTGGCAACCGGTGTCGAGAAGCCCCGCATCAAAGACACCGCCCGTGAACCCCGCGGTGTGCCAGTGGCTTACACCAAGCGAAGGAACCGTGATCGACAACTCGGGCTCGCCCGTCTCGGCGATGGAGACCCGCACTACGCGCTCGTCGGCCAGGAGCGCATCAATCGCTGATGCCGGCAATGTGATCTCCAGACCGCTGACGATAGAGACCTTTGCCTCAACCTTTCCTCCCAGAGCATCGATGAGTGCCACAACCGCGTTCTGTTCGGGCGTGATCAAGGGCAGAACCTGCCGCAGCGTCTGCTCGCGCATCTCGTCGCCCAGACGATCAACCTCGCGCTTGATGTCTTGAATGCGGTCGCGCACTGGCTGGGGCAGGTCGGCGCGGCGCTGGGCAATCGTTGCCGCCCAGGCTTGTTCTTCTGCCTCGGTGAGCGAGCGATTAGGAAAGAGCGGGCGCTGTAGTTCTCGGATCTCATCGCCGAGACTCTCGATCCGAGCCTCGTTTGCGCGTCGCACATCTCGATAGACCGCCGGCCAGGGGTTGAGGCGGAGTTCGACGTGCAATGAGACCACTTGGTCAGCTTCAATTGCTCGAACCCGGTTCAGTTCTGCCGCATCCATCTTGGGGCGTGGGTTCGCCGCGTCATACGCCTGAACCTCCTCAAAGGTGAATGCGCGTCCGTCGAGGAACCATGTGGTGCGAGTCTGATCGTCGTTCCGAGCTTTCTCATAGGTAAAGCTGTGATCGCTGGCTGAGAGGTAATCACCGCGCTCGACGCTTGAGCCTGTCAACGGATCGGCTTTGCTAGTGGCTTGCAGGGCGGGAGTTGCGAACAGGGAGTTCGCGGCGGCGGCGGCCGCCGTGCTGCCCCAGGCCATGCCCGCGGCCGACGCCAGTAGCAGGGTGGCCAAAATCGGACTGGCCAGAATGGCGGAGCGTGCGAGTGGCTGCATGTGTTGTTCCTCTGGCCCTGGCGAACTTTGACCCACCCAAATCGAAATCGCTTTAGAACATCCGTGAGAGCCCAACCCATGAGCACCCCGAGCGATTGGTCAGCCCAGAAGCCCAGTTGAACACGAGCCACCGCGCCGGGCGGCCAAAGCACCCGCTGCTTCATTGTGCCTCAAAATCCGCTCAGAATCAAGCGTCCCCTTCGGACGGCGCCGAGGCTCTCTTGGCGTTCTCGCCAGCGTTGAAGCGTTCGAGTTTGCGAAACACGCCCTCAAACTCCGACAAACGTCGGATCATGACGTGCATCCGCATGAACGAACGATGCGGTTGGGCGGGAAAGCCCGAATAGACGGTGTTCGGCGGAACATCGCTGATGACCCCTGCGAGGGCCGTGATCGTCGCCTTGCTGCCGACGGTCACGTTATCGGAGATGCCCACCTTGCCCGCGATGACCACGCCGTCGCCGATGGTGGCCGAGCCCGCGACACCGGTGAGCGCGCAGATGACACAAGCGCGGCCGATGGTGCAGTTGTGGCCAATCTGCACCAGATTGTCGATTTTGGTCCCGTCGCCGACGATCGTCGCGCCGAACTTACCACGGTCGACGCACGAGCCAGCGCCAATCTCGACCATGCTGCCGATATCGACCGATCCGATATGCGGAACTTTGACCAAGCCCCTGCCCTGTGGGTCCGGCCGGTAGCCAAAGCCGTCGGCCCCGATGACCACGTTGCCGTGCAAGATGCTCTTGGCACCGATCCGGCATCTGTCGTAGATCACCACTCCCGGATGCAGCACGCAGCCCGGCCCGATCTCAACGTCAGCACCGATCGTGATGTTGGCGTGCAGCACACAGTGATCGCCAATCCGTGTGCCGGGGCCGATGACGCAGTTTGGGCCAACGCGAACCGTTGCGGGCACAATCGCACTGGGATCGATCAACGCAGAGGGGTGCTGGCCCGGGGTGGGGCCGTGCCGCGGCGCCTCAAACAGGCCCAGAACCACCACCAGAGCCTCGTCGGCATCTTCGACCAGAATCAATGCCCGCCCGGCACCCGGCTCAAGATCGTCGGGCACCCACTTGCGGCTTGCCAGCGCGGTGCCGCAGCCCGAATTGGGCCACAGTTCAACAAACTTCGAGGATCGGATGAACGTCATCGAAAGCCGATCGGCTTTCTGATCTTGAATGGTCGCGAGTCGCTCAACCCGGGCAGTTCCGTCGCCGCGAACCTCGCCGCCCACCGCCGCGGCGAGGTCCGCCGCGG
>JBGSRG010000549.1:0-14978 GCA_041737685.1 Phycisphaerales bacterium
CCGCCGCCAGATTGGTTACCGCCGCCACGACCATCGCGGTCTCCCCCACTGCCGCCGCCGCCAAACGGATCATCGCCGCGTGGTCCGGGGTCAAACCCGTCTGGACCGCGCTGCGGTGCGGCATCGGTGATCTTCTCGCTCGTGGGCCGTCCTCCGCTGTAGGAGTTGGCCTTGATGACGTACGGAATCGAAGCTCGTTCGGCGTTGTCGAACAGCCACTTTTTCACGGTCGCTTCGACAAAGCGGATGGATTCTGGATGGGTCGTGCTGAAGTCCATGGTCACGCGAATGCGGCGCGAGGGCGCGGCACCGGGGTCCGCGAATCCCGTGTCCATTGATGAGGGGTCCGGCAGTGCGCCGCCCGCAACGTACTGCGTGTCGTACTTGACGAAGTTTACGGAGATCGGCTCGTCCGAGCCGTTCTTGGCTCGCGCCGCCTGATCCTTCTCAGCCTGCGATCGAGCCACGTCCATGATCATGGAGAGGTCGTCGATCAGGAAGGCGTGCACCTGGCGATCCTGCAGGAGTTCGAGCAGATTCGCCGCGAGATAGTTGGCCGCGAACTTCTGCTCGACCGCCGTCCACTCGGCCTTGTACTTGCGGATGTCGTTCTTGACCAGTTCGATGACCTCAGGCTTCTTGCGGTTGTCAAACTTCATGCGGTCGAGCATGGGCTTGACGAAACTGACCGCACCCGCGGCGATCGAAAGCCCCGCCGCGACAGCTACCCACTTGGGCTTGCGGCTCCAGATCGATTCACGAACCACCGAAACGGGCATCAGGTTGGCCATGATGCCGAAATCAAAGTTCAGCCCCTGCAGGCCAAGCCCGTACGCCGTCGCGAGGTTGAGCGACGCGGCCTGAAACTCGCCGGCCAACGGACCCTCAACCGAGAGCCGGTTGAACTCTTCGAGTCGGACAACCTCGAGTTGCAACTGCTGCGAGAGATACTTACGCAGGCCCGGCAACTGGAACGTCGACCCAAGCCCGATCAGACGGGTCAGGTTCGCGTCGCGGTGCGACGACTGGTAGTAGCCGATCGAGCGTTGAACGTCCTGTGCCAGATCGGCGAACATCGGACGCATGGCCTGGAAGATGTGCCGTGCGTGCTTGGACTGTTCGGCCTGCCGCTTGAGCGCCTCGGCCTTGAGATAACTCAACTTGAACGCGTCCACGAGCGCTTGCGTGAAGTTGTGGCCACCGATGGGGAACGTGCGGACCCACACGCGGCCGGGCTCGCAGATGATCAGGTCCGTTGAAGTGGTGCCCACGTCCAGAATCACCGTGCCCGGTGTCTGATCGTTGAATCGCATGTCCCACGCCACCGAGTTGTACACCGCGAGCGGGCCGAGCGTGACGTAGTTGGGTGTCACGCCAACGTCCTGCCACATCGAAAGCCGCTCCATCACCTTCTCGCGTGTGATCGCGAAGATACCGACCTCAACGTCGGGCGAGTCCTTTGACGTGAAAATCTGGTAGTCCCATTCCACCTGCTCGATCGGGAAGGGAATCTGCTGCACCGCCTCGAACTTCACAACGTCGGGGATGCGCTTGGGCTCGACGGGCGGCAGTTTGGCAAACCGCGCGAAACTCGAATGGCCCGGGACCGAGATGGCGATCTGCGAGCCCGAAAGATCGCGAGTACTCACCAGTTCGCCCAACGCCACGCGGGTCGCGTCGAGTTGGTCAAGGTCGGGCGTCGAGAGCACCCGCTTGTGCGGGATCACAGCAAAGTCGAGCACCTTTAGTTCGTCGCCGTCGCGCTCGAGTTTGAGCGCCTTGATCGCGCCGGCACCGAGTTCGACTCCCCAACAGGTGTTGCTTGCGCCCATCGATCAGATTCCTCGCCGCGGCAAGAGCCGACGGTCGTTCATACGTCCAAGACACCGACTCGCCCGTGCCACGCCCGACTCCGGTCAGGCTCGACCTCAGAAGACGGTCTTGAAACCACTTTCACCAAACAATCTCCACGAATCGTTTGACTGAGCCAACGCTCAACTCGGTAAAGATAGAGGACCAACCGCGTCGAGTTGCGCGGGCCGAACAAACTGGGGGTTGAAAGACTCCGTCTTGAAGAACTCCGGACGGACGAACATCGGCCAGTCGTCAAATCCCGACGCCGCTCGCCGGCCCTGAGCGAGAGATTACTCGCAACCGAACAAACCACTCCACCGATACGAGTCGCCTGAGAACCCTGTTCCTGCGAACAAGACCACCACGCGCGGCCCATGTTTTCACCGCCCTACCCGGGGGGCAAAGCGGGGCATTGGAACGTAACGCACGCTATCCGTCAAGTGCCGGTCGTTTGATCTCACTTCGCCGCGCTCTTGCTGCCATAGGTCTTTCAACCGCGTCACTCAGTCGATGGCGGCTCACGCCGGTCCATCCACGCTGAAACCGCAATCGAACTCACTGCCAACACCGGCGGCAGCCACCACCATTGCCGCGGCATCTGCAAGGGCGTAACCGTAATCGGCAACGCCCAAACCACCAGGTGATATCCGAGGACCAAGAGCCACGCACTCGTCAGGTATTTGGTAGGATACGAACACCGCTGTGTCGCGTTTTCATCCAAGCCCCGCCGCACGATTCGGCGGGTCGAGACCAAGTAGATCACGCCAAGAATCGCCAGAAAGGCCCCCACCGCGATTTGCGCATACGCCGCAACTCCGAGATTCATCCGCGAACTCCTCCCAAACTCCCACGGGTTGGAGCGGTACCGATCGACCGAAATGTCGCGTAACCAGCCATCCAACAAGAGTTTGCAGGCAAGATCGGTCGGCCTTCACGCGTTCAGAACATCGCGATCGAGGCCATCGACACCATCGCCATGCCAGTGGGATCCGCCGCGGCCTGGTACCCGATCATTTGCATTCGCTGAGGCTTCAGGACCATCAGCGCCGCGACGATATTGCCCGTTGAGCACCAGCGCGTGGGGTTCTGCTGCCAAGCCATCGCCGAGATCAGGTCAGCGGGTTTGCGGTCGAGCACGATCTGAACCATGCTCATGTCGTGTTGCAGCACACCGTTGCGGAAACTCACGGCCTCGGGGGTTTCGCCCAGAATCGGCTTCTGATCGCCAAAGGCCTGTCCGACGTGCGACAAATCGGCGCTGGACACGATCAGCGTGGTTCCTTCAAGTTCGGACATCGACTCGCGCAACGCCTCGACGAATGGCTCAAGCCCAACGCCCTTGCCGTCATATGGCTGACCGTTGTTCACAGCCGGATCGTGTACGAGTGCACCAAAAACCTTCGGATATGCACCAGACTCGTCCTTGCCAAAGACGTGCTGGATCCATGGCACCTGCAACTCGATCGAGTGCTCTCGCTCGTGATCGGTTCGATTGGCAAAGAGGCCGTCGCCAAGCCGCTTTCGCAGGGCTTCCACCAGTTTAGGGTCCGTCTCGCATGTTCCCAGTGGCGTGGTAAAGCCCTTGTCGCAACCGACAACGCCCGTTCCGAATCCAAAGTGGTTCGTCCCGAGCACCACGATGCGTGCGGGCCGATCGCAGACACGCATTCGCCCATAAACACTAGCGTAGTTCTGCCAGCCGCGGGCATAATCGATGTGCGGCACAATGATCCCCGCCGGGAGCGAGTCGAAAGACGGGTTATCGACCTTTTCGAGCGATTTGCTCATCCAAGTATCGAATGTCTCGCGGATACGACGTGCTCCCTCTTCAGCGCGAAGTTTGTCGGTTGCCTTGTCGCCGTGGGCATGATTCACCAAAGCATCAGCGAAAGCCACACTCGAAGCGGGGGGCAAGTTATCGGACGCATCAAACTCGGCACGGGTCTTCTCCATAAGAGCGTCGAAAACCGGGCCTTCAAGGAAAGCCGCGTCGTCAAATTGCGCGACGAGATCTTCCAGTATCTTGCGAGTGAGGCCGCGACCGACCTCGCTCACGATCTCATCCAGGCTCTTCGCGCCGTCAAGCAGAGGCAAAAGGGCCTGAACCTGAGGCGGCACGGCGACCATTTTCTCTGAAACTTGGCGGGCATCAACCAAACCCACCATCTGGACGGTCTGACCATCGGGAGTCTGCCCTTGCACAGGAAAGCCGCGAAGCGGGCGCAGCCGGGGGCGCTGCTGGTGGGCCGCGTTCGGATCAAACCGGAACGCCGGCTGGGCAGAGTTGGCGGCATCTGAGCCTGAGCCTGAAGGGCCCAATGGGGAGGGGTCAGAAGGTGACGAGGGAGGGGTGTTGGACATGATTCGATGTTAGGACGCTGGTGGTATGGACTCGCGCGGCGGCTTGCGTAAAGTTTCGGCTCAACTTCGCCCCCCCTTGATGGTGACCCATGATCGACACGCTCAAACCCGGCCAGAACGTTCACTGCACGCTTGTGAAGCTGCCGATGGCAGCCGCCCCCGGCAAGACCATCCTGCGCCTCATGCGCCGGGACCCGGTCGTTGTGAAGGGTCTTCGAAAGAGCCATCGGGTTCGGCAGAAGACCACAGTGGTGTACAACCGAGGCAACCGCGACTGGGTGCAGCGTCAGAAGTGCGCCAAGATCGTTGAACTGCGCGTGGGCAACGACTGGACCATGCCTTACGACGCGAGCATTGCTCCCGACCTTCAGTCGGTGAGCGATTACATCAAGTTCAGCGCGGCCTGAAGCGTTCGGACTGAGGTGTTTTGGCTGCAACATCTGGGCTGATTCGTTTGGTCCGATTCATTTGATCCGAGATGTGTGAACCGAAGCGTGGTCTCGCCACGCGGAGGTTACTTGCGCTACGGTGCCTTATGCGTATCCATCGTCAAGACTCAATGACGGTTGCAGGAAGTGCCCGGCTGGTGGGTCCACGAGAATTGCTGCGGTGTGGCCTTCGTGTTGAGCGCAGATGGTCAGCGCTATCGTGCCGGGCGCTCTCTCTGTTGGCGTTCGTCGCGTTGCTGCTGCTCGCTCCGGTCGTGTTTCTGACCGCCTGCGACCGAAAGGAGCCGGCCACAGAAACAGGATCGACGAAGGCTTCAGCGTCGTCTACTCATGGAGCGCGAACTGAGCCTGACGCCACGTACCGCACGCGCGGGCAGATCATCGCAATCTCCCGTGGCGGCAAAGGAGGCACCAGCGCCGACAGCGGCGAAGGTACCGATCGCGGGCCAAAATCGGAGTTCACGATCCATCACGAGCCCGTTCCGGGATTTACCAATGCGCAGGGTGTGGTTGTCGGTATGGGCGCAATGGAAATGGCATTCCCGATCGCTAAAGACGTGCCGATCGACGAACTCGCCGTGGGCGACATGATCGAGTTTGATTGGGCGGTGTGGTGGAGTTCGGCTCACCGCGGCTGGGAAGTACGCTCGCTCAGACGGCTCGACCCGGGCACGACACTGAATTTTGGACGCCAATGACGACTTCGACAGATAAAAACCCAGCGCTGGCCAGAACGGGCCATGCGCCGGGTCTCGTGGGGTTACTTCTGGTCGTTGGTGTGCTTCGATTGCCGTTCGGTATCGGTGCTGCGCCGCCCTGAGTGCCTTGCGTGTTGTCGATTGCTGCCGTGTCGTTGGCCGTTGCGGTGTCGAAGTTGTCGCTCCTGCTCCACCAGATGCGCGAGGTGCGAACTTCCGTCAGCAGCGTGATGCGCACTCGGCTACGTGAGTATTCCGAATCGCTCGCGGGCAGTTGCACAATCGGGTAGAGATTCTTGCGTGAACGCACCGTGGACGAACCGACCGCCCAGAGCAAAGCCCGGCAAACGATGAATCGTCGAAATCACTTCGTCGCCGAGGGCTTAGGCCGGGCAATGCCAAGTCGATCCAGCACCATCAGGAGGTCTGACCAGACCTTCTGCCGATTCTCCGGCGTGTAGGACCGCAGCAAGAACGCCGGGTGAAACGTGGGCATCACCGGCACAACCGCCGGGCTGATCGCGGGCAGCGTGTCGGGGTGCGGAAGTGCGGTGGGAATCGTGAAGGCCGCCCAACGCCCGCGCAGTCTTGACATCGCCTCGGCGGTGTGCAGGAGCAAGCGGGTCGCTGGAAGTCCGAGCGTGACGATCGCCTCGGGCCGGATAATGGCGATCTGCTCGAACAGGTAGGGCGCGCACGCGGCGGCTTCGTCGAAGGTGGGCGTTGCGTTGTTCGGCGGGCGCGTCTTCAGCACATTGGTGATGTAGACCGATTCGCGCTGCAGGCCCATCGCCACGATCATCTTGTCGAGCAGTTGGCCCGCTCGTCCGACAAATGGCCGACCGACCTTGTCCTCTTCTGCGCCTGGTGCTTCACCGATGAACATGAGCCGTGCGCCGGGATCACCCTCGCCGAAGACGATGCTGTGATGGTCGGTCTTGAAACGAGAGTGCGGCGAATCTTGTTCGTACCGCTGCAGAGTACGATCGAGCCATGCCTGCGCCTGATCGGCATTGACCTTTGCGATCGGCGAGAAGACCACCTCATCGGCCTCAAGCGCCGCCGCGCCCGCAGACGGGTCGCTGGAGCTGGCGACGGACCTTGAGGGGCCGGTGGGTAAGAACGTCTCGGCGGTCGAACCACGAACGGCCGAAGGCGCAGAGGTTGAACTCTGACGTTGTGGTGTCGCGGCTCTGGGTGCCACCCGAGTCTCGGTCTGCCGACCCCATGCCGGCTTGGTTTCCATCTGCGAGGCCGTGGGCCGCGACAATCCTTCCGAGATCGCGTTGGGCGGCTGATGCTCCAACACCGCCGCATGATGCGGGCGAGCGGGAAGAAAGTCGACACCCATCATCCGACAGGTGCGAGCGTGCAACCGAACCTTGCGTGCGAGTTCGTTCATCAGGTCGGAGGGTATCAGTCTGTCAAAGCGGCGCGGCCGCCGGTGGTTGAATCAACCGACAGCACACGGATTCCGTCCATCCTTATCAGCCTTCGGTTGGCGCGTCGGGTTCCACGGCCGGGTCTGCGGGCATCGTCGGGTCCGCTTCGACGGGCGTTTCGATTGTCCCGGGGCGTTCATCACGCGCATCACCCGGCGTGGATGCTCGGGGCACCGGATTCAGGGGCCTTTCAAAGTCGACGTTTGATCGGCCGTCTAGAAGCGGCCCGATGAGCACGCCGCCGATCAATCCGACAATGAGCCCGATGACCAGGCCCACGAGAAGTTTGCCAAAGCCGCGGGTCGATTGGCCCTGAGTTGCCATTGTGATTTCTCGCAATTCGAAGAGGAGAGTTGTTGGCCCGTGACCAAACCGTCAGAGCGCTCACTGAGAACGCGGAGCGATTCTAGCGACTCAACGCGGCCGACCGCGCGCGTGACGATTGTCAAGGAATAGCCAAGACTTACATGTATCGTCGCATACGGCGCACCCAGCGGGCGTGCTCGGCTGCAAAGCCCAAGAGTTCGACCAAACTCGGCTTTGATTGTCCGAGCGCTGTGGTCGTTCGCCAAGCCAGATAGCCAGCCATTCCGCCCTCGCCCCCGCTCCGACTTCTCCCCCCGCCCAGCCCCCCACTCCTGGCGCTCGCACCGCTGCCGACTCGAAGCTGCGCACGGCACCACAGCCCGAGCAGCATCAGCAATCCCAGTGTGGTATCAGCGACATTTCGAATCAGGTGCATGTGTCTCTCACCCGTGCGCGAGCGGCGAAGATGCCGCCGTCTCGCGATACCAATCAAACGTTCTTGCCAGACCGTCCTCGAGCGAGACGACCGGCTCGTAGCCCAGCAGCGATCGGCTGAGTTCCAGATCGGCTTGCGAGTGCTTCACGTCGCCCGGTCGCTCCGGTTGATGCACCGGGACCAAGTGCGGCAGACCGCTGCGTTCGGCGAGAATCCGAGCAAGTTCGTTGAGTGAGATTCGTCGGCCCGTGCCGACGTTGACGACCTCGCCGCTCAGCGGGCGATCGGCCGTCGCGGCGAGCAGGTTCGCCACGACTGCGTTGGCGACGAACGTGAAATCTCTGGATTGCAGGCCGTCACCGAATATCAGTGGGCGCTGTCCGGCGATGAGTTGGCGGCTGAACGCAGCGATGACTGCGGCGTAAGCCGAATCGGCCGGCTGGCGTGGCCCGAAGATGTTGAAGTATCGAAGGCTGATGGTCGAGATGCCAAAGGACTTTGCCCAAGCAAGCATCACGTGCTCACCCGCGAGTTTCGACGCCGCGTAGGGTGAGACCGGAGCCGGGACGTGCGATTCGACCTTGGGTAAGGCTTGGCCCTGACCGTACGCCGAACTCGAAGCCGAGTAGACGATCCGCTTGACGTTGGCGCGGCGAGAAGCATCGGCGACGCGCATCGTGCCCATGGCGTTCACGCCGTAGGACCGTTCCGGATCGGCCAATGAACGTGGCACGCTCGATACCGCAGCCAGATGAAACACCACCTCGCTACCGGCGACAGCCTCGGTCAGCGCCGTCTCATCGAGGATCGAAGCGTGTACAAACCGTACTCGCTCAGGCTCAACCTCGACCAGACTCGCCACGTGCTCGGCTGTGGAAGTCGAGAGGTCGTCGAGCACCGTAATTGAGGCGCCCAGCGAGAGCAACGCATCGACCAGATGCCCGCCGATGAACCCGGCACCGCCGGTGACGCAGACGCGCCGACCGTCGAGCCTGGGTCGCAGCCGACCAACGATCTCGTGTGGGAGTTTCAGCACGTTCTGAGTCTAGTGCCACAACCGCCGCGGCGTGATATGAGTTGCCGATGCTCCAACGAGCGGGACTAGGGGCAGGGCAGGCCGAGGTTCGCCACCCAGTCGCCGTTGAAGACCAGCAGATCGAGCAGATCAACGGTGTTGTCGGCGTTCAGGTCTGCCGGCAGGCCCATCCCGCTGATGCCGAGATTGGAAGACCAGTCGGAAACAAAGGCCAGCAGGTCGAGCAGGTCGACGGTGTTGTCGCCGTTGTAATCGCCGGGGCAAGGGGGTGTGCCTCCACCACAGGGCGAAGGCCCATCGGGAGGGGCGATCAGCAACCGCCAGCCGAGCAGTGCGCCGGTATCGGAGCCGACGTTGTCCGCTATGCGAAGCGTCCAATCGCCACCTCGAAGCAAGCCGCTGAACGCCTCGTTGATCGAGGTCACCAGATCGCCGTTGTGCGAACTGAGATAAGCGCCGGGCGGAACCACCTGCCCCGTCGCGGCTGACCACCAACTGCTCGACGCCGCATCCGAGAGGGTGTACATTCCCGAGAGATCTGAACTGGACCCGAATGCGTTGTTCAATCCGCGTCGCGTGCGGTTGGTCAGCACCACCACCCGGCCGTCCTTTTCAAGTGTCATCGATAGGTCGCCAACGAAGGAGTGTTGAATCTCGAGTTCGAGGCGGACCGAGCCCACCAGGTCGCTCGGCGCGCCGGGAACCGAGAGCACGTAGGCCCTGCCCGCCGCGTCGTTGTCGGGGATCGCTCCTCCATCGCCCGCAAACATGGCTTCAAGGGCAGAATCGGGCGTGTTGCAAAGCGTGCCGTCGCCTTGATAGGTGCCCGAAGCCGCGGCACAGAGCGAGGGCGTCGTTACGACACAGCCAGATGCACCAACACAGCACCGGCCCTGCACCGGCACGAACGTCAGCAGCGCCTGACCGTTGAAGACTTGACCCGGAGCCACCCCACCGATCCGGATGTACACGCTCTCCCCGGCGACCAGATCAGGAATGTTCACGAACACCGGACCCTGCCCGCACCCGGCAAAGCCCATGTCGATGCCCACACACGTCGGCGATCGGTAGAGCGCAAGCCGCACGGTGGATCCGGCGAGTGCCAACACGCTCACGGCCCCTGCATCGGGCGCAACATAGCGATACCAAGTGTCTTTGAGAAAGTCTGCGGGCTGCCCATCGCACGTCGCCTGACCGGGGACCATCGTCTGGGTCGCGAGCGAGTTTCTGAACTCGAAGTCGCCCGTCACGGTGATGGCATCGATGCAGTCGTCATTGGCGGGCGGCTGCTCGAAGTCGATGGTGCCCACGTAGCGGCCCGATGCGGGCGTTGTTGGCTGGCGAGAGAGTTGTATGAGGTAGTTCTGGCCCGGCACGGTATCGACAAAGTTGAGGTCGTTGTTGTCCGCCGTGAAGCAGGCGACTTGGGCCGGCATATCGCACTGACCCGTGAAGACCGCCCAGGAAACATCGTTGTCGGTGCCGGTTTCGCGGAAGGTCAGTCGTCCGCCGGAAATCGGAGCCGTGAATCGCCAGTACACGCTGGCGTTCACTGTCAGACCCGCGTTGCACGTTGGATCCAGAGGCGTTGGCGACGGGTCGTTGGTTGCGTCAAAGGCGCTCACCTCGAAGGCGAACGGGAAGGTCTGACCCGTCAGGTCGGTCGCGCCCACGCACAGATCGTTTGCGGGAGTGGTGAGAAAGTTGAAGCGCGTTGAATAGGCCGACGTTGGTCCCGTGGGATCGAAAGAACTGACCATGATGAAGTAAGTCCGGCCCGCCGTCACACGCTCCACAGCGGTCTCGTTGTCAGAGCAGCGGATGGAAGTGCCCAGATCGTTGCAGGCCGTGGCATCCCAGATGCCGATCGTCACGTCCGACACCGACTGCTCGCTGACCACGAGGATTCCCGTGGCGGGGGCGGTGTAGCGATACCAAACGCCGAAGTAGCCCTCGTTCGCTGCGCCAGAGTTGCAAGAGCCGGGATCCACGTCATTGAAAGCGCCGCGGCCCTCAACGGCGTGGACAAACGGCAGTGCTTCGGCGTTCAAGTCCAGCGCATCTTCGCACTCGTCGTTCGCCGGACGAGCGAACGCCACTTCCTCAATCCGCAATTCAAAGGTGCCAAAGCCAACAAAGGGCGAGCCGGTGCCGCTCTGGTCGGCTGCGCCCGCTACTCGAACGAACGCGGTCTGCCCCGCGTTCAGTCCAACGTTGGTCACGGCCCCGCGGTTGGAGCAACCGAGCATCGGCGGATTTGACGACGTGGCACAACCCGAACCGATCTGAAAGGTCTGCAGTGTGCTCGCCGGGCAGGCAGAGTGAACACTGACCACGGCATCGAACTGCTCGGAGCAAACGCTGAAGCGGTACCGTCGCGTGTTCGACGCGGTGAACGCGAAGTAAACGTCGTTTGAGTCCGCCGAGCCGCCGCAGGTGTTGAGATTCAGCGCGCCCGAAGCGCCCCGAGTTGTGCCCATCGTCACACCCAGCGACGCGGAGACCGCGTCATCGCAGTCGTCGTTGGCGGGCGGGGTCGAAGTCTCGTCGAGCACCAGCAGTGTGTAGCCGCCGCCGTTGGTCGGAGCGCCGAATGCGCCAACTCGAATGCGGTACTGATTGCCGCCGATGAGGGTGACTGTTACCTGCGCGGCGGCGCCGCACGCATCGTCATTGCAGGCCAGATAGGTCGCGACACCTTCGCAGAGTTGGTTGCCAAGCGAGATGCCCAGGTGCGTATCTAACTGGGCTGAGCCGCAGGTCGAGATCAGGTAGCGGCCGCTGTTCGCGGGCGTGAAGGACCACCACTGAGTGCGGTTGCCGGTGCTGCCACAGCCCGACGGACCGTCGTTGAACGAGTCGGTGAAATTGCCAAAGGCGGGTGTTCCGAGCGACAACGGGCTAAGCCCCGCATCGAAGCAATCCTCGGACTGCGCGGTCGCGCTGAATGTTGGCACCAGCACGCATGCCACGGCCGCCACGGTCAAGCGAGCCATGAACCGACGAACCAGACGACTTGTTTGCAGTTTCATGGCCGACAATTCCTGTTGAATTCACGCCGGCCCCGATGTGGGAGAGCCGTCTTTCCGAAATCTCACCCCACGCCGATTGGCCTCACCGGCCTGCTCATGCTCGTTGTTTGCGATCTGACCCCGTTCAGATCGGGCCGAGCGGCGACTGGCTCGATCCGCCATAGCGTTATCAGACCCATAAGACGACGAATCCCGCCGTGATCGACGCGAGTTCGACGCGATCAGAACCGCTTTGAAAGTCTACAGCGAGGCGGGGCACAAGCAAGCAGCAGAGCGCGGCTTTTGCGCCTGCGGGAACGTCCATTTCGTTACCCCCATCACCATCCGCCCCGCAGACCAATCTGGTTTCCGTGCAAAAAGTCATCGCCGCAAAAAGGCCCTCACCCCTGTCCGACCGTGCAACGGCCAAACAAGGGTGAGGGACGACCCACACGTCGGATGAACTGACGGTCCCTTTAGGACTGCCAGGCGGACAGATAAGCCAGCAGGTCGAGCAGGTCGACCGCGTTGTTCTCGTCAAGGTCAGCGCGCCGGGCGTCGGTGTTGTTCGCGGCACTGCCGAGGTTGGAGGTCCACACGTTCAAGAAGCCAAGCAGTTCGACGATCGAACCGGGCTCGCCCGGTGCGACTGCGAGAGCATTGACCGATGCGGGCTCGCCGGGCATCGGGGGCTTGAAGATGCCGACGTTCGCAAAGGTGTCGACGAATGACGGAGCCATCACGGTATCAAAGCGAAACGAGTACGTTGAGCTCCAGCGGATGGCGTTGGCGTTGGGCTTGGCCTGATAGGTGTCCGTCGCCCACGAAATCGCGCCGTTCTCTTTCTTGCTCACCCAGTCGGTGCCGTCCCAGTTGACGTTTCCCAAGCCATCGCCCGAGTGGTAGTCAAAGTCCCGGAACTCCATGTTCTCGGCCTGAATCGAGTCGAGCATCGGCAGCGTGAGCGAGCGCGCCGAACGGTCTGAGTTCATGTTGTACAGGGAGTACTCGTAGCGGAAGTTGCCGTTCGGCAGCCTCGTCGCGCGGGACGAAAGGATGAAGAAGCCCTCGTTGGGCAACTGAATCTCCGTCTCGGTCACTTCCGGGTCGAGTTCGCGCCAGACACGGATCGCCGACTTCATCCGGTTGGTGTTGTTGTAAGGATTGTTGGAGATGTTGACGTAGTTGAAGGTACGATTGTTTGTGGGGCCACTGACCGAAACCTCTTTGATCGAGGCGTTGTTGTTTCCGCGCCGCGCGGTCGCGTCATCGGGCGTTACATACTGCGTCTCACCGAAGTAGCGCGTCGTGGCGGCAGGACCGCCTGTGGTCGTGACCAGATCGTTCAGTTTAACTCGAAGGCGACGACCTGTCTGACCGCTGCTGGCCGTGAGACCCGAAAGCGGGTAGATGTACTCGCCGTTGTTTGCGTTGACCTGATACCGCGGACCCGCACCGCTCTGCCCGCCGTTGCGCGAGGCGGAGTACGGGTCAGAGCAGCCGATGCCGAGATAGTTGCCGTCGCCTGGGTTCTGGCAGGGGCAGCACGCGCTCTGAGCGAGCGCCAAGAAGCCGTGCTTGAGCCAACTTGTGCCCAGCATCTCAAACCGCGAAGCGCCGTCGACTCGCGAGAAGCGATAGAGCGTCTGACCGATGACCGGGTGCTTGTTGGCGATGTCCGGGCCGTGGGTGCCCACGTCACCGTCGTTAAACCACATCAAACGAGCGTTGCCGATGTTGCACGAGGTCGTGCCGAACGACAGGGAATCGTGGTCGGCGTCGAAGCCGGTGGTCTGGGGCGTGTAGTTCTGCACTGAACCGTGCATGTCGCCAACGATCACGTCGGGGCCGACCGGCGGCAGCGGATTGCACTGGCCAACAGCCATTCCCGCCGTCGCAACCAAGCCCGCAACACTCGTCAAACACGCACCTTTAGAGACTTTCATCGGGTTCACCTCGCGTCCTTTTGTTGTGCTGTCCGCCTCAACGAACTTGATCGGGACCAAAGACGACCCCGGTCCGATCTGGGTATCAACGCGGCGAATGCCACGTCCTATCATTTCGACCACTCGGCTTCACCGGATCCACACATCCGGCATATTCAGTCTACAGGATGGCCCACAGAGTGCAAACGGAATCTTGGCCACTGTTTGTCGCCAATCGTGCCTGTGCCTTGCACGAGCGAGTGTTTTGGCCAATCTCATACTAACAAAACTCGATCAAATTTCACAACTGTCTCGGCATCCTGCAATTCCGATCAGAAAGCGACTGCCATGCATCGCGCTGATCCTTGCCGCAACTGGCTCTCATCTGTCGGAAGCAGGGCCGTTTCACGTCCGGGCGTTACCGCGCTCGGCCGAACCGTGAGCTGCCGCTCGACCCCCTTTCGTGCCGCGTGCAGCACTTCGGCACCAATCGCCGTGCTTGCGAAGCAAGGCAGGATCAACCTGGCCTGCTCGCCGCGGGCGGCTTCCTGCGGCCTAGCAGAGAAATCCGCACCTAGCGAGAGTCCGTTGAGAGCATTCACGCCGCGATCAGCGTCGGCTATTGAGGGCAACTTTACGACGCGGAATCCCGCTCGAGCCAACGTTTGCGCAATGGTGCCGCGACTTGCTGAGAGCATCGCAAGCGCTTTCAAAGAAGCTCGGTGCGGCTCGGCCAACGCATCAAGCCAGTTCGTATCACAGCGGCTGATCACTCGGTCGCACGCAGCGAGCCAGCGGTGCGTGTCGACCATGGCACACCAAGTCGCGCACGCCTCGGACGGGGCAACTGGTCTTTGAGCGTTAGGAATCCCTTTCCCCCCTGCCTTGCCCGTTCGCGCGTCTGGGCTGCGATCACGACCCATCGACCGAACCACCTCAAACCGCAAGCCGCCGCTCGGCCCAGAACACCTCGCCAAGATGGGCCACAGCGTTGATGCGAACGCTTCGCCCTGGCCGCGCAACAACGCAGACGCGAGCGTTAAGCCTGCTTCTCTTGCGATGAACCCACGCTCTTGCAAGCGCGCCAGCCCGTCGCGAACAATCAACATGTCCGCCGTGATCTCGTCTGCGCAGAAGACCAACCCAGTTCCGCCCGCGCTCGACAAGCCCGTCTCAGTGGCACACCATGGCGCCGCCAGCACGTCAAAGTCGATGTGAAACGTCGCGTTGGGCAGCACGACCGCACGATCGGCTCCGAGCGCCTTGCAGAACGCACCGACGGCATCTTGGTCGTTCTCGAACGCGTCGGCGTTTCGAGCCAACTCGGCCTCACCGATGAGCAACACCCGCCCGCCGGTCGAGTCGGACAGCACCATCAGATTGCCCGCCTGAAATCGCAGTTCGGAGCGGCGCAGTGGCATGGACAGAGCAAGCGTGCGGGCCGAGGCATCGTCGGACGG
>JBGSRG010000554.1:0-3995 GCA_041737685.1 Phycisphaerales bacterium
CGAGCTCGTCGCCCGTTGTTCCGGCTGTCGCGTCGGTCGCGGAACCGGCGGCGTTGTCGGCCGAGCGGTCTGATCGAGAGCGGTTGGAGCGACGGCCCGCGCCGGACTGGCGAACCTCTCTGGCGAAGTCGAGTTGCTGCATTCGCACGCGTGGGTCGAGGCTCGCGTCGTCGGCTGATTGTGGGAAGCCGCCAGCAAGAGGCGGGCCGCTGAGGGCCAGTCGGAATCTTTGCGGCCGTACCGGGCCTTCGGGGCCTTGCATGACGCCCGACACCGTGGCGTCGGGCACGAGCAAAAGGCGCGCGTTCTCGACATCGGCGCCGTCGTCTTCGAGCAAGAGACCGTCCGCGCGTTGAATGTCCCGGTCGATGCGGGCCGTTGATTCTGACTCGACGGCGGGGGGCACGTCTTCCATGACGAGGCGTTGGAAGCAGCGTTCGAGTACGCGATAACTGAGGGAGATTTCGTTTGCCTGCGTGACGCGAGCCTTGTGGCGTCGGTCGGTGTTGCTCATGGCGGCGAAAATGCCGACGGCGGAGATAAGCACGAGCGAGCCGAGAAGGGCCGCGAGCAGCACTTCGAGGAGTGTGAAGGCTCGGCGAGCGTTGTGAGGAGCGCTGTGAAGTGAACCGCAGCGATCGACAGTTGGTGTGCGAAGGCTGATGGAGTTTGCGGGATGGTTCATCGGCGGCTGCTCCGGTCTGAACGATCACGTGAACTGCCCGCACGCCCACGGCTGAGGCCCTGCGAGTTGCCCCCCTCACCGATGTCCAGGCTTGCGGCGCCCGTGAGCGTGCCAACGAGTTGCTGGATTCGATCTTCGCCCCAGCGGCTCATGGCGTCGGGGTTGCGGACGACGGTTGGATCGAACGTTCGAGAGAGCGTGGCCATTGGCTCACCCAGGATCAGACCGCCGGAGGGGCCGCGCTCGGCCTCGTAGACGGTGATGGTGAGGAGTTTGAATCGCGAGAGGAACTGAATGGCCATCGCGGACATGGAATCGCGGACAGGGTTAGAGAGGTCCATGGTTACGGTCTGCACTTCGATGTCCCAGCCGTAGATGTGGTCACCATATTCGAGCGGGCGCGAGCGGTCGGGCATGGCCTTGTCGTCATCGAAGTATTGAAGAATGAGCCGGTTGGCCAGTTCGTTGGCGGCGATGAGCCGACGGGTTCGTGCCTCTACGCCGATGACGTAGCCCACTGCCTGCATGAGCGTTGCCGCGACGATGCCCAGGATCATCACCGAGAGCACCATCTCCAAGAGCGTCAGCCCGGATCGGCAGAATCGGGAGTTGGGGCGTCGGTGGTTCATTGCAAAGATGAGGAACGGGAGCGTGTGGTGCGCTCGTGTGTTGGCGTTGAGATCGAGAGGACGCTGAGCGGGATATGGAGGGTGGCGGATCAGGTGCCTGCGGGCGCGTCTTCGTCCCAGACGGAGATGTCGTCGCCGCCGCCGATGGTGCCGTCCTGACCCGTGGAATAGCAGTCGTAAGGGCGACCGTCGGAGGAGGGCGAGACGAAGACAAAGTCGCGTTTCCAGCCGTCGCGAGGGTACTTCTGGAGGTACTTCATCTCGACGAGTTCTTGAAGGCTGGACGGATAGCGGTTCTTCTCAAGGTGAAACTGTTCAATGCTTGACTGGACCGTGGTGAGCGAACTGCGGGATGCACCGCGTTTGGCCTCGGTGCCCCGGCCGCCAACGGCGACAACGGCGACGGTCGCCAGGACGCCCATGATGACGACGACGAGCATCATTTCCAGAAGCGTGAAGCCGCTTCTGGCCGACAGGCGTGCGGGCAGGCGGCGAGAGCGGAGCGATTGGGTAGCGAGTTTGGATGGGTCTGGGTGCATGGTCGGTTCTCCGGACGGTTGAGTCGGTGAGCGGGTTGGCTTGGTTTGGTTTGAGTCGAGAAGAGATCGGGTCGGTCGATCGCGAGGGCGTGGTCCGAACTGGACTGGACTGGACTTGTGTAAGCCCTGAATGTGATTCGCAAACGGCGGGTTGGCGCTTCGATGATGCGCGTTGGCTGCGGGAAAGTGGACACCCGGCATTGATCGAACAAAGCGGCCAAATGGCGGCGACGCGGTTAGAACGAGACGCGGGAGGACATGGTGAGCATGGGGAGCATGACGGCCATGAGCAGGGTGCCGATGATGCCGAACATGAGGACGATCAACAGAGGTTCGAGCACGGCGAGCAGTCGAGACGAGCGTGTCTCGACTTCGTTGGTCATGTCCTGAGCGAGGGTGGTGAAGGCGGCTTCCATGTCGCCGCTGCGCTCAGCGGCGACGAGCAAGCGGCGTGTGGCGATGGGGAACGCGACGACCTCGTCGATGAGTGTTCGCAGCAGGCCGCCCTCGATGAGACGGATTCGCAGGCGTTCGAGTTGGCCGCGAAGCACGGGGTGCGTGACGGCCTGGTTTGCCACAGCCAGCGAGTCGCCGATGGGCACACCGGTGCGGACCATGGCGGCCATGACCGAGAAGAAGCGGGCCGACTCTTGCGCCAGCACCACATCGCGAACCAGCGGCACCTTTCGGAAGGCACCGGCGAAGAGCGCGACGATGGCCTTGCGGCCAAGGATCGCGCAGACGGCGAGCACCGCAAAGCCCAGGCCCAACCAGAGGGCTTGCGCCTTCATCCATGCGCCTGAGTCCATGACCACTCGCGAGAGCCACGGCAAGGGGATGTCGGCGTCGGCCAGCGCTTCGCCCAGTTTGGGCACAACGCCGACCATCATGAAAACCGTGACAATGGCGCTGATGGAGAGAACGACGATGGGGTAGACGAGCAGCGTGGTGGCCTTGCCCTGAATGCTCAGTTGGCGGCGAGCGTTGAGCATGAGTTCGCGTGCTGCGCCGGCCAGATCGCCCGAGCGTTCAGCGCCGCGGTAGACAGCGATGGTGACGTTGTCGAAGCCGCCCACCTGGCGGCAGGCGTCGGCGAACGAGGAGCCGGAGGCGACCAGATCGCGCATGCGGACGATGATCGGACGTGCAACGGGCCGGACGGTCTGGGCGACGACTTCGAGCGCTTCAACCAGTGGCACACCTCGCGAGAGCAGTTGTGCCAGTTGCTCGTTGAGCAGCGCGTAGTCCTTGAGCGAGATGCCGGCGGTTGCGCCGGCCCAGCCGGGCAGGCGGTAGGTTTTGAGCAGAAGTCGGTTCTCGGATCGGAGTGCTTGGGAGAGGGCCTGGATGGATCCGGCCGAACGCACGCCGAACGATCGCCCGCCGCCGGGGCGCATGGCGATGTAGAAGAACGGGCTTGTGGAGAGTGCTGAGGACATGTGGGGATGTTATCGGTCGTTCTGAGTGGCTGGGATTGGCGGAGGGCCTGAAATGGGCACCAGCAGAGACTGCTGGCGGCGGTTGTTTGTTCGCTCAGGGGGTTGGGTGCGCTTTGGAGGAGAGAGGCGGGGAGATTGCGGCGGGCAGCAGGTTCATCAGACCACAATCTGGGCGAGGGGGCAAGGCGGATCGGCAGTCCCAGCGTGAAATGGCGTGGGCCGTGACGGCTGGCGCGTCTGCTTCTGAACGAGAGAGGTTTGCGCGCGGGGATGATGCTCGCTTGGCTGATGAGCGAACTCTGGCGAGTGCCAGGGTTCTCTCTGCTAGGCCGAGCGGTAGGCCAGCAGGCGCAGCGAGTTGAGCACGACCAGCAACGTGCCGCCCTCGTGGCCCAGCACGCCGGCCCAGAGCGGCAACGGCGCGCCGGTTCGAGAGCCAACGAGCGTCCATGCAGCCATCACGAGCATGGCCAGGAGTGCGAGCGCGAGGTTGAACAAAATCGTGCTGCGGGCCTTGCGAGCGAGCTGGACCGCCCACGGCACCACGCTCAGATCGTCGCTGAGCAGGACGATGTCGGCGGTTTCCAGTGCCGCGTCGGAGCCGATGGAGCCGATGCCGATCGAGACGTCGGACGCGGCGAGGGCGGGCGCATCGTTCACGCCGTCGCCGATGACGCCGGTGAAGAGGCGTCCGCTGGGCGCG
>JBGSRG010000017.1:0-5282 GCA_041737685.1 Phycisphaerales bacterium
GGCGATGGACCCCAGCAAGGCTCGCATCATGCTCGCTGCCCGCGGACGCGGACAAGCCGAGTTCGCGGTCGACATGGCACGCCGCCGCGGCGCTGCGCTCTTTGCCATCTACGTCCGCACCTTCCGTATCCTCGACACCGCGCCGGGTGCGGTGCCGAGCATCGAGGACGACCGTGACGCGCTGGAGAGCCTCGGCTCAACAGCCATGCTGGCCCGGCAGTACGGCGTTCCCTTCTTCCCGGTCTACGTCTGCTCACCGCAAATCGTCGAAGAGATCCTCGACTACACCGTCACGTTCGGCTGCGACACACTGATCCTGGGCAAGTCCAAGCGCCGCGCGTTCGCCCGTGCTCTTGAAGGCGACGTTGTGACAAAGATTGCCGAGCACCTGCCGAGCGAGGTGGTCCTCATCACGCGTGATTCAACCCCGCACCCGCTTCCGCCTCCACCACAAGAGAGCAGCGAGAGTAACGAAAGCAGCGCGAGCCATACAGTCCACTCGATCAAACACTCGTCGAGCGCAGGCATCTCCAACTCGCCCGCAGCATCGCCGGTGCCACTCGATTCGCCGCCGGGCCCTGATCGGTCACGACCGAATGAAACACCCCCGATGCCCGATCGCACAGGCGACGACGGCAACGACTGATCGGACTGCCACCGATCGGCCTTCGACTGATCCGGCCTTGACTGATCCGGCCTTGACTGATCGCGCTCGGTCAGTGCCGTTCACGGGCACCACCTCGAAGCCCACCGCGCTCACTCACGGGTTCGAGGGCATCAGACCATCGTAAAGATCGCCCGTCGGCGATTCAGGATTCGGCACAACCGTCATCCACGATGCCGGGTCCTGCCCCAGTTTCAGGCCGATCTGTGCCAGCGACACCATCGTCTCTTTGCTAAAGGGCTCGTTGATCGGCGGCACCCACTCCTCAGGAATGGCCAAGAATCTGAACTCAACGTCGGCGCTGTTCACGGCCCTCGACAACTCGCACTGCAACGAGAGCGCCTTGAGCGATCCAATCGTCGACGATCGGATCGAGATGGACAACGCACGGCCCATGATCTTGTTCCAACCCGGCTGAACCTGCGCAGTGGGCGTGCCGAGTTGGTTGTTCACGATTACCCAGAAGCGCAACCGCGGCAGCGGCTTGTCCGCGTGCTCACGCTTCCAGATGTTCACCATGCTGCCCGAAAAGTTCTGGTCGGTCGTGTACGCGATGTTGCGCGTCACTCCGCCATCAACATGCAGGTCGCCGTCAATCTCCACCGGCGGGAAAACCGCAGGAATCGAGGCCGAGGCCAGCACCACATCGTCAAACCGTGCGCGGTCGTCTTCGCCCTCCACCACCTTGCGGGCAATGAGCGCCAGATCCCACATCGTCATCAGTCCAAGATCAATGTTGGTTGAGCCAACCACCAGCACGCGGTTGTCGCGCGAGCCTTGCGCAATTGACTCAAGCACCGATTGGTCCATCGTGCGAGTGATCTCCGCCCGCAGACCGGCCGGGTCCGTCAGCGATTCCTTCCGCAAAATGACGTCCAGCAGGCCGCGCTTTTTGAACCAATCGGGCT
The DNA here is from genome assembly GCA_041737685.1 of Phycisphaerales bacterium. Classification (GTDB taxonomy): domain Bacteria; phylum Planctomycetota; class Phycisphaerae; order Phycisphaerales; family UBA1924; genus JAHBK01. The sequence continues at coordinate 1,573 of JBGSRG010000017.1, forward strand.
TGGGATTCTGATAAACCTGATAGGCCCGCTCATAAGCCGCTTCCGTTCCGGCAAAGGCCAAGGGCGCGATCAGCGCTCCGGTGCTGACGCCCGTTACTACGTCCCACTCCGGCCGCTTCCACTGCGGATCGGTGACCATGCCCCAGCCCTTGAGCACGCCCGCACCGAACGAGCCGTAATCGCCACCACCCGAGAGAATCAGCACGTCAATCACGGCGTCCTTCGCATCGCGACCTTCGGCCACCTCCGCCGCTCGCTCATCAAGCATGCGCCGAACCAGGTTTCGGCTCAGCCGCGTCCGGCCCTCGATCATGTCGGCGATCTCGCTCCGGCGGTGCGCTTCGAGTTGCTCCGCCGTTCGGCTGGGCCGCGAAATCGAGCACCCCACCGGCAACAAACCCGCCGCAACAACCATCGCGCCCAGCACTGCACCCACCACCCCGCGAGCAAAGGGGCTTGATCGAACCACCCCGTCAGATGTGTTAGCCACGCGCAAACTCCAATGCCCAGCCACCACCCTTCACCAACAACCCAGCCACCCATGCACGCCCGAACCGCCAGCCCAGCCCAGCCCCCATCCTATCAGAACCTTCCGACAGCGACCACTCACCTCGGGGTGTCCATCGCCGCTCCCCTATCCTGCACCGCACCGACAAGGAGGTCCGCGGAATTTGACCACGCAGCCCCAACAGACACAGCCACCGCTCGAACGCACGCTCGAAGGCCTCACCCCGCCGCAGCGCCAGGCCGCAGCGCACATCGACGGCCCGTTGCTCGTGCTCGCCGGCCCCGGCAGCGGCAAAACCCGCGTCATCACACGTCGGATCGCGCACCTCATCGGCTGCGGCATTCCCTCATGGCAGATACTCGCCCTCACCTTCACCAACAAAGCCGCCGCAGAGATGCGCGAGCGGATCAACCACTTCTTCAACGACGGCTCGCAGACCGACCCATCCACCGGCCACACGCAGCCGATCGTCTCCCGAGCGACCCGCGGCCTCACCGTTACCACCTTCCACTCGCTCTGTGCCCGCCTTGTTCGCAAGTTCGCCGACCAGGCGTCCGGCTCTCTGGGCGGCCTAACGCCCACATTCACGATCTACGACTCCGCTGATCAGTTATCCCTCGTGAAGAAGGCCATCGAACAGCTGAACTTCTCGACCTCAAACTGGCCACCGCGCAGCGTGCTCAGCCGCATCAGCGGCTTGAAGAACGAACTCATCGACGCCGAAACGTTCGAGAAACAGGCCGGCGAGTACTCCGACCGAATGGTTGCCAAACTCTACAGCCTCTACCAAAAACTCCTGCGAGCGGCCAACGCCGCCGACTTCGACGATCTGCTCATTCTGACGGCCCGGATGCTGCGCGAGAACGCACAGGTGCGCGCCCTTTGCCGCGAACGCTGGCGATACTTGCTCATCGACGAGTATCAAGACACCAACCGTGCCCAGTTCGAGATCGCCTCGCTCCTCTGCGGCGGCACGCTCAAAGACGATAACGCGCCGATCCCCAACATCTGCGTCGTCGGCGATCCCGACCAGTCGATCTACGGCTGGCGCGGCGCCGACATCTCCAACATTCTCGACTTTGAGAAGGTCTACCCCGGCGCGGTGGTCGTGCCGCTGGGCGAGAACTTCCGTTCCACCTCCCGCATCATCGCCTGCGCAGACGCCCTGATCCGCAACAACCAGCAGCGAAAGCACAAGCCGCTGCACACTGCTAACCCCGCTGGCGACAAAGTAGACGTGGTCCAGTGCCGCGACGAGCACCAGGAAGCAAGCCTTGCCGTCGACTTTCTACGACGCCTGCGCGAGACCGAGGGCGTGGTGAGCGCATGGAAAGACTGCGCCGTCTTCTACCGCGCCAACGCCCTCTCGCGGGTGGTCGAAGACCAGATGCGAACCTCCGGCATTCCCTACACCGTCGCTCGCGGAACCGCCTTCTATCAGCGAGAGGAAGTGCGACACGCGCTGGCCTATCTGCGGGTCGTGGCCAATCCCGCCGACGACGTCTCGCTCGAGCGGATCGTCAACACGCCCGCACGCGGCATCGGCGATACCTCGCTCGACAAACTGCGCGCGTGGATGCCCAACGCGCCCTTGATGGAAGTCTTGCGACACGGCCCGAGCGCTATCGGCCTGCCCGCCCGAACAACCAACGCCGTTCAGAAGTTCGTCGACACACTCGACGGCTGGCGCGGCGAGACCGACCCCAGCACCCAACCATCGCTGCTCAGCGGTTCCCTCGCCGGCGACAGCCTCGCCGAACTCGTCGAACGCGTCGTCCGCGAGAGCGGCCTCGAGGCTTCCTACAAGGCCGGCCGCACCGACAGCGATGAAGACCGTCTCGAGAACCTCGCCGAGCTCATCTCGAGCGCACGCGACTTCGAGGACGAGTACATCCCCGAGAACGACCCCGCAGCCGACCTGATCCAAGAAGCCCCGATCTTGCCAGAAGCAGCAGAGATCGACGATCCCTTCGGCTTCGCCGATCAGGCCGACCAGCCAGACCAAGCCGGCGCTGACCATCAAGCCCCGCTCGACACGGATCAGCACCATGAATCGGCGGGCATGACCGGCATGACAGGCTCACCCGCCGCTCCCACCGTTCGCGCAGCCGCCAAGCCCACCGTCCTCGAACTTCTCCGTGCCTATCTCGAACGCGTCACACTCGTCAGCGACGCCGACTCGGTTGATCCCGCCCAAGGCGCAGTCACGCTGATGACCCTGCACGCGGCGAAGGGCCTCGAGTTCGACGCCGTCGTCATGGTCGGGCTTGAAGAAGGAACCCTGCCCCACGTCCGCGGACTCTCCAGCGAGGCCGACCTCGAAGAAGAACGACGCCTCTGCTTCGTCGGCATCACCAGAGCACGCAAGTTTCTCATGCTCTCAAGCGCTCGCTATCGCACCGTGCGGGGCGTGCCCGAACGAACCATCCCCAGCCGCTTTCTCGACGAGCTGCCCAGCGAGCACACGCGCCACATCGATCGCTCGGAGTATCAAGAACAAGGCTGGGACGACGGCGCACCCGCGTCAGATCAAACGCCCGTCTGGGGCCGGTCCAGTTACGACTCCAAGCGCACCACCAGCACATCCGCCGATTCGCGCAGCGACTCGAGCCGAACCCGATCCACAAGCGGCCTGCGGGCGGGCGCAACCGTTCGTCACCCGCAGTTCGGCATGGGCAAGGTCGTCTCGGTCACGCCCGGCTCCGGCGCTCGTGCCCAGATCCAATTTCGAGACGCAGGCACCAAGACCCTCGTGCTGGAATACGCCCGGCTAGAAGTCATGCAAGGCTAAACCGCTCGGCTCAGCACACGCCCGCCACGCCGCCTCGTCGCCTGCGTCTGCCCACCATCGCGCCAACAACCGCAGGCAGCACCATCGTCGCGGGCAACCAGGCAAACCCCGCTCGCGGCGCTTGCACGCTCGAAGCCACCGGCCGACCCGGATCGATGATCGGCAGAATCCAGTTGCGAATCTCCGAGACGTTCAACGAATACGCCGAGTTGCCCCACCTCGACGAGCCCCAGCCCGAGACGCTCACCGCGACTCCCGTCAATCGCAGCGCGCCCGTGCCGTCATACACGAACAGCCCGCCACCCGAATCGTTCACCGCGAAGGTTGATTCGTGCGGCACCGCTGCACTCGTCGAAGGATCCGAGAAGTTGATCGCCAGCAAGAATCCCGGCGACTGAATCGTGTTCGCGC
>JBGSRG010000021.1:0-9908 GCA_041737685.1 Phycisphaerales bacterium
CTCGTCGATCGCTGGATGCTCTCGCGCCTCGCCTCCTCGGTCGCCAAGATCGACGCTTGCATTGCCAACTACGAGTACAGCGACTACGCCGAGACGGTCTACCGCCTGCTGTGGTGGGATTTCTGCGACTGGTATCTCGAAGCCATCAAACCCACGGTTGACACAAGCCCCGCCCAGCGCGCGGTGCTGGCCCACTCGCTCGAGACCATCGTCCGTGTGCTGCACCCGATCGCACCATTCATCACCGAAGCGATCTGGGAGCAACTCAAGGGCGTGGAGACCGCGCCCGTAAGCGGCGTACACCTCAGTACTTCTCGCAAGGGCGGCCTGCTCTGCACCGCCGGCTGGCCGCAGCTCGAAAGTTCGCTCATCGACCCCGACACCGAGGCCGATTTCGAGCGACTGCGGGCGCTCATCACCGCCATCCGCGAGGTCCGCAGCCAACACCAGGTGCCCCCAAAGCGCCGGATCACCTTCCACGCCAACGACAACCTACGAAGCCTGATCGAGCGAGCGCCGGGTTTGGTCGAGTCACTCGCCGGCGTGGAAACCGTCGTCTTCGACGCGGCGAGGTCAACCTCTGATCCCGCTTCTGGCGGTTCTCATGTGGCCTTCACATTCGAGGGCTCAGAACTGGCCCTGAGCAACCTTGCCGATGCCGTCGACGCCTCCGCCGAGAACGAGCGGATCAGCAAGCGCATCGCCGAACTCGAAAGGACCGAAGCCACAATGGACAAGCGGCTTTCCAATCCCGGCTACGTGGCCAAGGCCCCGCCGAAACTTGTTGAGGAAAGTCAGGCGCAACTCGCCCAGGTTCGCGACGAACTCGCTTCGCTCCGCAACCGTCTGGGCGGGCCCGGATGATGTGCGATTGCTCATGGCCGCAGGGTCGATCCACGCGCATGGCCGCTCAACGCATGACTGCCGCCGCGGCGGCTGCGGCGGTCTGTGTCACACTCTGCTCCTGCGGCGTCAGTCAGCCGCCGCGAGTCCGTGGCGGTGCGTCATCCGCCAGTGCCGCCAGCACCGCAATAGACAGCACCCGACTTCGTACCAAGGCAAGCGCGCAGACTCTCAACACTGCGCAACGCCGCCAGTCCCCGCCAAGTCCGTCATCGCAAGCCGCGAGCGAATCGCCCGTCCCTTTGCCCGCCGGTCCATCTGAGCCCGTGCTCTCGGTTGAGCCCTGGACCTATGACAACACACCGGGTGTGATCGTGACGCTGGATCATCACCGGCTTCGTACAACGCGCACCGACGCTTTCACGCTGCACACACTGCCGCTGCTGCTCGACTTCGCGCTCGATCGGTATCAGCGACCGCTGGGTGACCGCCGCGATGCGCCCTCTGATGACGTCCCACTGACACTCGGCCCGGTAGATCCCGCGCGACCTCTTGAGGTCTATCTGTTTCAAGATCGATCGCAGTGGCGTTCGCTCACGCGTTCTCTGCTGGGTAAGCAGGCCGATCCGTATCTGCAGATCCAGCGCGGCGGCTATGCCTGGGGTGGCCGAGCCGTGCTGATGGATCTCTCGCAGGCATCTAGCCCCGAGACGCCATACGTTGATCCTGACCGAGACACGCTCCTCATCGCCGCGCACGAAGGCTGGCACCAGTACACGCAGCGAACTTTCCGACAGCCGTTGCCAGTCTGGCTCGAAGAAGGGCTGGCGACGGTCATGGAAGGAATCGTCGATCAACCGGGCTGGCGGAGCCGTCGAACATCGCTCGCTTTGGATGTTTCAGACGGCAAACACACCGGCACACCGCTCGCCTTGCGGGCTAGTGATGCAGCCCAAGTCAGCGCCAATGCCATAAACTGGCCACCCCAAAATGCTCAGCGCATGGCCGACCTCGCCGCTGCGGCCAAGTCTGGCCGACTGCTCTCACTGGATCGCCTGCTCACAACCTCGCCCAAGGGCCTGCTGCGAGACGCCGGTTCAGCATCGACGAGTGTGAAGATGAACGGGACCGCACCCGCCGCACTGCCCGCACCCGCGCCGGTGCCCCCAACTCTCGCAGGCGCTGTCACTGGACCAAGCACCCCCACTTCAGCCGGACCAGCCGGACCCGAGATCGACCTCTACTACGCGCAGGTCTGGGCCTTAGCACTCTGGCTCATGAACGAACCGGCGGATGTGCGGCCCGCACAGGGTGCCCACGCGGTGTCGGCTCATGGGGCGCAACATCCGACAGCCCGTCGCCCGGCGCTCAGGCTGCTTTTGACGGATGCTGCGGCGGGGCGAATGAGCATGAGAGTGGCAGAATCCCTGGGTTCTGATCGTGCACGTGCCTCCGCGCTGCTGCAGGGCCCAACCGTCTTTCAGGCCTATTTCGTGGGAGAGCTTGATTGGCATGATGGCGAGTACCGCCGATTCATAGATCGCTTGGTTCGCGGCGATTGAAACACGTAGCGCACGAAAACCCCGTCTGGGGCCGTGCCGCGCGGCCATTCCCGCCGACATGGCGCTCCACCCCCCCACCCCCACCCCCACCCCCCGAATCTGCCCGACTTCGGGTTCGGCAGCACCGATAATTATTCAGCAAGAAACGCGGCACTTTGGGTGAAATCTCAACCCTGCTGCTGCTGGCGTGCGTATGTCCGTACATCGACTACCGGGCTTTGCCCGGCGGTTGTGGCCTTGCTCGCACATCAGCGCCAAGGCCGAGAAAGTGGGCAAGAATCTTGGTCCGCTTTCGACCGACAGTTATGCTTGTATTTCGGCTGATTTCCGCCGAATCCAGAGTTCCGCGTTTGTTCGTGCCGAAAGGCCTGAGATTTCCCACTCCCGAGCCATGAGCGTTCGCACCAGAGGAAGATTGTTGATGCCCAGCCAAAGCCACCACTCAGCCGCATGTGACAACCACGGGTCGGGCCGGACCGCGCACACGATGGCGTACCGCACCGCCACTGAATCTGCTCGCGGGCGCGCTCTGGGCCTTTCTCCCGCTGCGCGTCTGACGATCGCCTGCGGCCTTGGCCTGTGCGCCACTTCAATGTCGGCAAGGGCAGACGATAACCCCGCAATGCTTCAGTGGTTCGAGACGACGTGGCGGACGATCGAGTATCGCATGCCCGACTTCTTCATGGCGGGATATGACTCAACCTGGTTGCCGCCCTCTTGGAAGGCCGCCGACCCGACAAGCGCTGGCTACGACGTTTTCGATCGGTTTGATCTGGGCACGCCCGAATCGCCCACGGCCTATGGCACCGAGCAGTCGATGCGAGCGATGATCGACGAGTTTCACCGCGCCGGCGCACTGGTCTACATCGACACGATCATGAACCACAACTCGGGTCGCAACGGCTCGACTCAGTTCTTCAACGAGGGCGGCTACCCCGGCTTCGCGATGCGCATCGGCAGCGATTTCTGGGGCGACTTTCACGACGGCTCAACGCAGTCAATTGATCCGAACGGCCCAAACTACAGCCTGTGGGAGGGCGATCTGGTCGGCCTGATCGATATTGCACACGAGAAGAACTATCGATACATCCGTCAGCCGATCGAGGCGGGCAACCCGGACAACATTCCCGCTGGCACCATCCGCAATCGACCCAACATCAACAACCGCCGGTTCTATCCCGACCTGCAACTCACGCCGCGAACCGTGACCAACACGCTGCTGCCAATCGGTGATCCGCTGCGCGTGGTTGAGTTGTATCCGTGGAACACTGGCAACGTCGCCGCTGGCGATCCGATCGTGGAGAATCAGAACGACTACATCATCCGTTCGTGCCGCTGGATGCTCGACGTGATGAAAGTGGACGGCTTCCGACTCGACGCGGGCAAGCACATCCCGCAGTGGTTCTGGAACAACCTTTGGGACTCGGGAGTACACATGGGCCGAATCACCGCCGAGGGCCGCGCCAAGGGTCAGGAGATTCGAGACAACCCGTTCAGTTTCGGCGAGATTGTCGACAGCAACTCATTCACTCAGACTTACACGCGTAAGGACGCATTCGCCAACCGCGATGCGCTCGACCTGAACGGTGCCGGCCAGTTACGCGACCTGCTCAACGCGCAGGGACTCGGGTCGTGGGACAACGTCATCTCCGCTCATTTCGACACGGTTGACGGCGGCGGTGACACCACCAACCACTCCGGCAACAACGGCAGCCTGGGTGTAAACCACGTCTACAGCCACGATAACGGCTCGGCGGGCAACGGTGGATCTAGGCCTTCGCTGCCGGGCCCTGATCGATATGCCCTGCCGCAGAATGCGTACGTCCTCTTCCGACCGGGCGTCGGCAACGTTTTCCACAACTCACGAGAGTTTCAAGACCTGTTCCAGTTCCGCGGCTTCTGGCCCAGAGAGGGCAACCCCACAGCGCTCGGCCTCTTCAACGACGATCTGACCGAACTGGTGCGGCTCTCCAACGGGTACGCACGAGGCGACCTGTTCATCATCAACTTCACCGATCCTCAGAACCAATCGCGCAACGACGTGCTGGTCTTTGAGCGCCGCAAGAACAGCCTCGGCTCCGCTGGGGCCAACGTCCTCGTAGGCCTGAGCGATAGTTTCTCGAATGGTGTGCAGACGCGTTCGGTGCAGACGTCGTTCCCGCCGGGAACGCGCTTGCACGAACTCACAGGCAACGCGGCCGATCCGGTCATCGACTCGAGCAGTCAGATCCCCGAAGTGCTCATCACCGACGCGAACCGGCGCGTGACGCTCGTGGTTCCGAACAACCGGAACGCCGCTGGCGTGTCGCACTACAAGGGCTACGTGATCTACGGGCCCGCCGCGCCAACGGGCGTGATCACGATTCCGCAGGCAACGTCGACACTGCCGCTGGACACCGCATCCGTGCCTTCATATCGCCGGCGAATCACCCCGGTTGATGTAGTGAACTCACCCACTTTCACGCTGCGACTGACCACGAGCAAGACTGACCCACTGGACTCGAACTGGGACGACTTTGCGGCCTTCCGGTTCAACGAAGGCTTTGTTGACCTGAACGGCAACGGCAACAACGACTTTGACGCGAGTAGCCAGACGCTGGCGGGCTTTGAGCAATTCCTCACGACCAGTCAGCCACTGTTTACCAACCCGGGGCTTACCAACGGCCTCTACGAGCAGACGATCAACACGTCGCTCTTGCCCGAGGGTTACAACTACATTCTTGTGCAGGCCTTTCGACACCGAGACGCGGCGACGGACCCGATCTTTGCCGACCTTCGCAAGGTGATCTATGTTGATCGCGTTCCGCCGCCGGTAGAACTTGTTGATGCTGGACTTGCGATCACCACGCCGCTTGTGACGTTCCGAGTTCGCGCGATGGACCGCACGACCAATCTGGTTCACGTTCTGGTCAACCCACCTATGGGCACCGATCCGCTGACGCTGATCAACCCGGGCAATCGCGCTGACCAGTACGATCGAACCGAGTGGCGTCGGAACGTGAGCGGGCTGCTCGCGGGCCAGAACCGCATCGTTCTCGTCGCGTTCGAGCAAACGGGGACGAGCAGCGTCACCGAATACACCGTGAACGTCACAACTGGATCGGGCGACATCAATCGAGACGGCGTGCTGACCATCGACGACCTGTACGCGGGCTTCGCCGCGCTGGGCGGGCCTTACGACCCCGTCGCCGACTTGAACTCCGACGGTCAGTTCACCATTACCGACCTTCGGCTGCTGGAAACCTCACTGCGGCCGACAGAGTTGGACCTGATGGCCGGGCCGCAGCGCTGAGCAACGCGGCGATGCAACGGCATAGCCCAGTTTGGTTTGCTTCGTTGAGCCGCCAAATCCCTCCTCTGCTTGGCTTGGGGGGGTTGGCTCGGGTTCACCGCTCGGACCAATTGCGTCGCCGCGAGTTTAAAACAACTACCAAAGAACAAGCCCCACCGTTCCCGGCGGGGCTTGTCTGTCTTTACCGCTTTCAGTTGAATCACTCGCTCAAGATCAGCGACGACGACGCAGGCCGACGAGTCCGCCGAGGCCGATGAGAGCCAACGCACCCGGAGCGGGGACCACAAAGTACTGGTTGCCGTCGAACTGATTGAAGTTCACGTTGCGGGGCTCGCCGAGATTGCCCGTGCCACCCGGGAGGGTTCCGAGCACCTGGTTCGAGAGGAAGTCGTGACCACCGCCGTTGATGAACGCCGTGGCGAGGAACTGCTGACCTGCGCTGAGGCCGAGAGATGCCAGCGGGATCGAGATTTCGATGCCGCTGATCGCCGTCAGAGCGTTGCCGTCAAGGCCCGCGCCCGAGCCCACGCCGGCCGTGTTGCTGTTGTTGATCGCGGCGAGAAGGCCAAAGACGTTCGGCCCAATGTTGCCGCCGCTCTGTCCGTCGTTGCCACCCAAGAACCCGCCGATGCCGTCGCCACCACCCGTGAGCAGTTCTGCGCCGCTGGCAAAGAAGCCATACGTGCCACCGCCGACATCACCGCCAGTGACTGAGAACCAGTAGTCGGCCGCGAAGCCCGTGTCGAACGTCAGGCCGTTGCCCGAGCCGTCGTCGCCCATGCGATTGAGTCCGTTGAAATCAACGTTGAGATTGTCGCCGCGGAGTCTGTTCTGACCACCGGCCCGCGTGTCCAAGAACAAGTCGAACTTGTTGAAGTTGCTCTCAAGGTTGCCCGTGAAGAGAAAGTTCAGATTGGTGCCATCGGTGAAGCAGTAAACCGCGTTCAGCTCAGAACCATTGGCAAACTGGAGGTTGCCGAGGTTGCTGTCTCCGAAACCCGAACTGACGACTTGCACCGCCAAGGGCGATCCGTAGGCGGGCTTGTAGGAACCATCCACAGCGGCCTGTGACAGGCCCGCGAGGGCCAGGAGCCCAGCGCAAGATACCAGAATACCCTTCATCATCTCTCTCCTTACAGGCCCGTTTCGAGCCGTTGGGTTAGCCACAGACTCGCACCGGCGACAAGCCGCGACGAATCTTCGGTGAACTCAGTATACCGCGCCTTGACAACCCTGCAAGCAGAAAACCGCCCGGATTGGGGAGTGGTCAGTTTGACCGAATCGAGGCATCCGTGCCGCCAATGGCGACCCGATCCTTCGGTTCCCGATCAGCCTCTACACCCAAATAGGTGAGTGCCCGCTCCAAGAACCGCCTCGAAACCGGCCCCGCGACCATCGAGCCGTAGTATGCGTTCCTTTGCACCGCGATCGGTCCTGGGTCATCGATTATCGCAAGCACAACGATTCGGGGTTCGTTCAGTGGTGCCCCGCAGACGAACGAGGAAATGTACTGACGCGGGTAATAGCCCTGATGGCCGCGTGGCAACTTCTTGCCAGCTGGCGGCTTTCCGAGAGGTACCTTCGCGGTGCCCGACTTGCCGAAGGCGTTGTAGCGATAAGTGCCCGACTCGGACCGCAGGACCTTGCTCTCAAGATTCTCGACGACCTTCGCGATGGTCCGCCTCGTGAGTTCGGCAACCTCGGGCGAGGCGGCCCGGCGGTTCTGCGCTGAGGGGTCTGGCGGCTGATCAATCTCGTGCGCAATGAGTGACAAGTCGGGCACGGTTCCCGAGAGACTACCCGTGCGCGCAAACGCCGAGAACGCCCGGATCATCTGCATCGGAGTGACCGCCACCTCGTAGCCGAACGCGACCGACGTGTGCGTGTACTTGGTCCATGACTTGAGGGATGTCACCAAACCGGGCGACTCGCCGACAAGTCCAACTTTCGTACGCGTCCCAAACCCAAAGCGACGAACCGCGCTGTGCATCTGCTCGGCGTTCAATCGCATCGTGCCCTTCACCATGCCGACGTTGGAAGAGTTCACCAGCACTTCGGTCCATGTTTGTTGAGACCTTGCTGCCACGTCGATGACCGCGCGGCCGTACGGCGTTTTCCAGGTGCCGTTCTCGGTGTCAATGACCTCGTCGGGTTGCACCAGTCCAAGTTCAGTGACCGCGGCCCACATGAACGGCTTGAAGGTTGATCCAGGCTCATAGACGTCTTCAACGATCCGGTTTCGTGCCAAAGACGGCTCAGCCCAGCGTGCCGGATCGACCCTGATAGTTCGATAGCGCCCCTCGCTGCCCGGTGTGCCCGGCGGGTGGTCCCAGTCAATCTCGCGCAAGCCCGGAAGTTCGCGCACCACGTCCACCATCGCCAGAATCTCGCCCGTCTGCGGATCTGCCGCGACCAGACGCCCCCCCGCCGCGCCAGCGTCTTCGATGCCGCGCGTCAGTTCCTCGCTGGCGATTCGCTGAATCTCCAGGTCGATCGAGAGTCGCACGTCCAGACCCCGTTCGGGCGAGACGAAACTGCCTTGCTCAACCCAAAGCGGTCTGCGGAACGCATCCCGCACGTAATGCATCCGCCCGTTGGTTCCTTGCACAGCGCGATCAACGGCCTTCTCGACGCCCATCAGTCCGTCGTGGTCAACACCCACCTTGCCGATCAGACCGGCGAGCACGTCCTCACCCGGAATCTCGCGCACAGAGCGGGTCTCGAAGTAGACACCCGGAATCTTGAGCACTCTGACCGACACCACGCGCTGCTCGTCGAGCACGCCGCCCACCGAGACGTAGCGGCTGGCGGCTGGTTGGTCATCGTTGCTCGGATCGGCATCCGAGAGCGCTTGCTGCCGGCGCAGATTGGACATGAGCTTGGGAACCAGACGTTGCGCCAGTTCATCCATCGGCATGCCAATCGCGTCGGCGAGCGCCGCCATGTGGACATCGGGCGGCATGGGAAATCGGGTCGGGTCGATGAAGATGCGCTCGCCGAACCGCGTTGAAGCCAGCAGACGCCCGCGCCGATCGCGCAGATCGCCGCGAACTCCCGGCTCGGTGTGGCGTGTAGTCCGGTCGTCTACGAATCTCGCAAGACCCTCTGACGGTCGGGTCTGCAGTTGTGCCACCCGGCCAACCACCACGAACAGGCACACCATCACGGCCAGCACGGTCCATCGTGCAACGCGGTCGATCGTCGATGATTCAGAGGGATCGGCTTGATCAGCCTCAGCCAGATTGGCACCCGCCAATGGCGGCGACGCGTCATGATCCAGCGGCTCAATGACGGAGTTGGTGGGCAATGGATCACCGGATTCGAGCGTGGTAGTCATCGCTCCATAGATCGGCAAGCTGGCTGCTGGCAGACCAAACGCCGGGCGATGCCGCGTGAGCTCAACGGCCGATCCAGTCCTTGCAGCCACCCGGGGATGAGCAGCCATGGACAAGAATGAAACGTCGATTGGCGCCCTGACTTGACATCAGACTTGATTCGTTTATTCTTGCGTTCGATCCGTCCGGGCCGATATCCCACCGACTCGATTCGCAAACCGTGACCAGAGCATTCTCCAACACCGCCAGCACCACCCCGCTGTCAGGCCCGACCGCGGGCCGCACTGCGGGCCAGTTCATGGCGAACATCGCGAACATCGCGAGCATGGTGCTACCGGTGCCGGTGTCGTCCGCAGCGTCCTTCTTGAGCAAACTCAGCAAAGCCAAAAAAGCCCACGGGGCCCCGGCGTTGCTTGGACTGCTCGGCTGAGACCAACCTTCCCCTCAAGGAAGAAGACTCAACCCTCCGCATCAACCAAGGCCCGTCGGGATCATCCCGGCGGGCCTTGTGGTTTCTATCGGAGCTGGAAGAAGGCACAAGGAAGAAGGCATTGGGCACCAGGCACGAGGCAGAACGTACTGAGCAACCAGCAGCAGATCAGGCACCCACAGACTCATCCCTTCACCAGCAAGTCGCTCCACGAATCACCATCCATTTCTTGAAAGGACCACCATGCAGAGTCAGACTGACGAAATCCCCACCTCCACCCCCCGCAACACCGCCGACACGGTGCCCCCACCCCCCGCATCGCCGACCTCATCTACACGGTCCATCGAATGCCCGGAGTGCGCCGCACAAGTGACCCTTGCTCGCCCGCCGCTCATTGGCGAGGTCATCCGCTGCGGCGATTGCGCTGTGGAACTGGAAGTGACCTG